>JBFMGC010000036.1 GCA_040752815.1 Candidatus Zixiibacteriota bacterium | reverse complement strand
CAAAGCCATAAACAGTTACATCGAATCGCACAATCAGAATCCCAAGGTCTTCGTCTGGACTGCCTCAGTTCAATCAATCATGAACAAAATAACCAAATGTAAAGAAGCGTTAGACGCAGGACACTAGCTCCTGGGACAAACCGAGGGGCAAATTCCTCGATGATCGCCCGCTGGAGCTGGTTATGCTTGCCCGGAGATAGCACAACAACTTCTCGATTTGGCAACGTAACTGGAACACCCTGCGTCGTTCTGCTCTTTCGATAGGCTTCCAACAACGACCCTTGAGAAAACACAAACTCTGACGCCGCTTTCTTCCACCGAGTGGTGCCATATGTACGGACTACAGCAAGACATGCCTGAGAGACAGCGTAATGCGCGCGCGGACTGTTCGTTGGCAGCCCTGGTTCGTCTGGGTTATAATCTACCAACCCTGCCTGAACGAACTGGTGGAGCACGTGCCGGCGAAACGTTTCGCGAGTATTCGGCGCATACACCTTCCTGTACTTCTCCTTGATGAAAGCCATGATGCCTTTAGTGATTGTCATACTTGTGCGTGATGCGCTCGACCAGTGGACCTTGGTACCGACGCCGCAAAGGGCAAGCAGAGTAAGTGCGGCGATGTCATTCTGCTGCCCTCGCGGCAACCCTAGAGTCTTTAGAATATCCTGAGCTTCTCTAATCTTGGACATGGATTGCGCGTTTCAACGAGGGAATTCTCTTATCACACAAGACTTCTTCGATTACCTGGTCCACATTGCACTGCATTCTGCCAGTGTGGCGGGCACGTTGCCCGATTTCACGAATGGCGTCCAGGTCTGGCAAGGGTATGTGGCGCAATTCTGTCGCGCTGACTTGGGTGTTCCCATTGATACTGCGAAAGTACACATCAAGCAGCATACTATTAAGTAGCACTGCAAGTCCCCAAGTTTCGTCAGGCGTAAGCTTGCCATGCGGGCGGTAAAGGTAGTTGAGATGGTTCTCAAGGCCAAGCACTTCTGTCCGCAGCGTTGTGCGTTCATACGGCGCAGCCGTCAGTCTCCGCGGTTGCTCCTTAGCACTGAATCGACGAATCAGAACATAGTTCTCGTTCTTAACCAAGAGCCGTCTTGCCTCAGGACCCGTACTAATGAACTGTGGCTTTCGGACATTCGGTAGAGGCCACGTAACATTCATCATGCCAACATGCTGCATCCATAGAAGTGGAGCGTGCGCTTTCATATCGTTTACGCCGTCCGATAGCAGGTTGGTGGCGCGAAAAGGAACTACTGGACCAGTGGAAATCCAAAGACCATAAGCGGCGAGTGTTCCGTGCCAACCATTGACAATCTCACGAACTGCTTCGGAAACCCCTGTGTCCGGAATTCGTAAGACCTTGCCGTGACCATTCTCAATGAGGACTTGCGAAATCCTGACTCGATTCTTCGAAGGGTTCTTCAGGTCGTTTGCCCCCTCAGACGAACTAATCGTTACCTGAAATGAATTGGTCTTGCCCCTGAGCCAATCCCGTTTCTTTGTGGCGGTCAGAATTACATTTTCCTGCAACACGTCATCACGGCGAAAGGCATCTCTCCTTGATTGAAATATGTGGACAGAGCATGGTTGCATTCTTTCAAAAAACCACTCTCGAAAACGCTGAAAGTACGGGCCAGAAGCGAAACTCCTTGGAGTAATAGTAATCAATCTCCCATTTTCCCGTAGCAGCGAGGCACCTACGGCCATGAATAGGGTATAGATATTGGGTTGACCGTGCACAACTGCTAATGCAGACTGCGAGCGCGGGTCGCACTTCGCAATCTTGAAGTATGGAGGATTGGCTATCACAAAGTCAAAAGCATCCAGTTCATGACTGCCAAATAACGTCGCTCCAGCATCCAACGCATGGGCCTGAGAAAGAACAAAGTCCGCCGTCTCGATGTGAAAAGAAGAATCCACACCTCGTTCCGCAAGATAGTTCTTTAAGTAACACAGAGACCTTTGCAACAAGAGTGCTAGAGTGGAATGAATCTCGAATGCAACCACTTCTATCCGTCGCACCGTGTTACGCCTGGTTGCAAAGAACTCGCAGAGCGCACAAGTGAGAATGCCAGTGCCGGCACCTGGGTCAAGGAGCCGAACTGTTCCAGAAGCTGATCCGGCCTGGATGGCCATATACCGGGCAACACTGATTGGAGTCATATACTGACCGAGCGTCTTACGATCAACTGCTCCAGATTGGCTGACATACCAGTTCGCGAGTCTATCGGCATAGTCGACCGGTGTTTCAGTTGCTTCTGGCCTTGGAGCTTTCATATGTACTGTTACAACCCAGATTCTGGAAAAACCGCGCTCCCAACAATGAACATCTGTCCGTGGCTCTCAGCAATCACTTTCTGGTCACAATAGAAGTGTAAAAACCTTCGCAGGCGGGATCGAAGCGGTCCCGCCCTACAACCCTTGGATTCTCCGGTCAAGCCGGAGAATGGCAAAGGGCACGAACCTGGGAATAACGGTTATCCCCCCTACTCCATCACCAATTCCCCGAAGCCGGTCGGGTCGTATTGCCAGGGGGATTGGAAGGCGGCGGCGGAGTTAGTGCGCGCCTGTTTGCGGCGGAACTGCACGCGCCAGCGATCACCGCTTTGGGGAGTAGAGCTCCCCAGCGCGTCGAACTGCCCCAGCGGAATACGCATCTCTACTACCCATGAGTCCGTGGCACGCGTTGCGTTCACCTCGATCTCGCCGTTCCACTGGTTCCGGCCGGACCAGTAACCGTCGCTGGCCCGCTCGATCAATTGATCGTACACAGTCCCCAGCGGGTTGACATAGAACTGTGCCACGTCGGCAGATGCTGCGCGCGGCTGGATCATCACGCCCACCGCGTCCTCGGTGTACACGGCAGCGTCGCGCTCGGTCATCGAGGCGCGCAACTGATCCATGCTCGCCTCGCGGCAATAAACGCCGACATACAGGCTGACGTCGTCATAAGCGAAATAGAAAGCCGTCGAATCAACTTTTGAGGGTAGCGCGTCGTTGCCGAATAGCGCAGTCACCGGCCTGGACCAGCACGCCTCCGTCAACTGGCCGTCGACCACGACCGGCCCATTCGCTTGCGTGCAATACGCGGTGCGCGCGACTTCCAGATCTTGAGACACCCTTGTTGAGCGCCCCTCGCCATACGGCAGTCGCGTTGATACAGTCGGCAACGGATATAGCGTGTCCGCCGCTTTTATTGTGAACTGTGCGGTCACAGATCCGCCGGTCTCCATAGTGAACGGATAGATTGACGGCGTAATTGTCCACCCTTGCGGAGTTTCCCAGCGCAGTGTGTCGCTCCATGCGGCGTCGATAACCGGATTGTTCAGAACTACTGTAGCGGTTCCGTCGACAAGGGCGAGCTCATTGCTAAGCCTGACCGGCTGCGCAAAAGTGATTCCGGACTCCTTGACGGTGTTGGCTGCCCGCATTCCGGCAACCGTCTGCACGTCCCATGGCAACACGGCGTCTTTCTTGATCGGCCCGATGTGCACACCGTCGCCATCAACCGTCACCCAGCCAAAGTGATACAGTAATCCGTCGGGGCTTTCCTCAGTTTGGCCTCCGGAGCTGCCGATCGATGTGTACACCACGCCGTCGAACTCCGCGGAGAAGTACTTATGAAAATGACCCGTGAAAACGGCATCGACTCCGTTCACGTTGAAGATATCGTGCAGGGCATCAGGTTGACCATCGCCGAGCGTCTTATACCAAAACGGTTTGTGGAAAAACACAAACGTGTAGCAGGCGGCGCTACTTTTCGCCAGGTCTTCCCTGAGCCACGTGATTTGCGCTTCGTCGATCTCGCTCGGGTTCTCCGTGCGGCTGTTATCGAGAATTACGAAATGAATCCCGCGATGATCGAACGAGTAGTACGGCGCGGCCACTCGTGCGCGGTAGGTCGGCTCCATCGCGTCCGACGTAATATCATGGTTGCCGGGCGTGAAGTAGATCGGCATGGTGAGCTGCTTCACAATGCCGAGATATTCGTCCCACTGTTTGTTCATTTCGACCGTGTCGGAGATGTACCCCTCGATCATATCGCCGACCGTCATGACAAAATCCGGCCGCATCTGCTCCACCTCGGCCACGACTGCTTCATAGACCCCCTCCTGGTGATCGCCTGTGCGATCGCCGAGGATGGCAAACCGGATCGGATGTTTCGAGATTTCGTCGCACGGGGTCTGGCAAAGAGCCGTGGACACCGCGACAAAAACGAGTATGCAGGCTGCTGAAACCGTTCTCATAGAGCACCTTCACCTTTCCGTAGGCTGACCTTGACGCCTGAAAAGTACTGCGGCCGAGCCCGAGTGAAAAGCAGTATCTTGGGGTTGCCTGAAATATCACGATTGTCCGGGCAACTCGTGCCGGCATTATTTGAGTGACGCCATCCTGAACGGGGACTATTTTGTGGCCGCTGACCATTTTTGGACACGGGACCGACGGCGGTAATTGAATGAAATACCTCTCACGCTTGTTTGCCAACAATCGGGCCTGGGCCGAGAGCATCACCCGGCACGACCCGGAGTTCTTCAGCCGGCTGGCGGCAATCCAGACGCCCGAGTATCTGTGGATCGGCTGTTCCGACAGCCGCGTGTCCGCCAACCAGATCACCGGCCTTCTGCCCGGCGAGGTGTTTGTTCATCGCAACGTGGGCAATATCGTGGCGGCAGACGATCTCAATTGCGGTTCGGTGATTCAGTTCGCAGTGGACATTCTCAAAATCAGGCACATAATCGTGTGCGGGCATTACGGCTGCGGCGGTGTCCGGGCGGCGCTGCGGGGCGAATGTCTGGGGCTGGTTGACAAATGGCTCGCCAATATCTGGGAGATTCGTGACCGTCACGCCGAACTTTTGAGCCCGCTTGCTTCTGATGAGGACCGTTGGAAGCTGCTGTGCGAACTGAATGTTATCGAGCAGGTGCGAAATGTCGGCCTGACGCCCGCCGTCCGCGACGCCTGGTCGCGCGGGCAGGAGCTGTACATTCATGGCTGGATTTATGGCCTGCGCGACGGTTTTCTTCGCGATCTCGAAATCACAGTGCGACGGCCTGAGGAGCTGGATTCGGTTTACACGCAGGCACTGACACGACTCGCGCCGTGAGGCGCATGGAGCGAAACATCTTTGCCAGGGTGACCCACCCGCTTGCGGGTGGGGTGATTATCTCTCGCATGAGAATCAATGTCGGGTTTCATGCATAATTGTACCATGCGCGGAGCGCGACCCACAGGCCTCTTGCGCTGCACACGTCAGCAGCGTACCTTTGAGCCGGCAGAGGCTACTATGGCGCGCGCGCCATTGCCGCAAGGGAACGTGAGCGAGAGGACCTGACCACATGAATAGAATCCTCGACTGGCTCTTGAGCCGCAACGCAAGCGCGACCTCGGGACGGACGCTCTCTTTTGGCTTACTCTAGACACGCGTAACCGCCGGTTTGATGATGGCGTTCGGCCACGGCCTGGGCAAGCTGACCGGTTTCAGTGAGATGGCCGACAAGTTTGCCGATCCCTACGGGCTGGGCAGCTACTTTTCACTGATGTTCACCGTGTTTGGTGAGTTCTTCTGCTCGCTGTTGGTGGCCCTGGGCCTCTTCACTCGGGCCGCGACCATTCCGGTGATCATCGTCATGCTCACTGCGGCGCTGATAATCCATGCCGCCGATCCCTGGGGCAGAAAGGAGATGGCGGTACTCTACCTGGTATTGTTTACCGCTGTCCTGCTCGCCGGCCCCGGCCGGTATTCGCTGGACCGGCTAATCAGCGCCAAAAGGTCCAACCGATCAGAAACTTAAGATCGGGCGTGTCCACCAGGCCGAGTTTTGCCTCGAGGAAGAATCGATCACCGCTGGCCAGGCCCTTCTCGATCCCGCCAAGAAAAGTAGCGCCGAACTCGGTGTCCGAGTTGTCATAATGGCGACGGCCGTTGTCGTGGTCATAGAACAGAACGCCCAGGCCGCCGCCGAGATACGGTGTCCAGACATCCCATCTCCCGCGAAAACGGTAATTGACCTCGAAATTGATCTCACCGACCGTCACGTCATCTCCCAGCCCAACTCCGAAATTTGGCTGCAAGCGCAAACGATCGGACAGGTTGCCAAGATCAATGTGTGCGCCGAAGTGCACCTGGTCAGGGTTGACGTTTAGCCCGACACGCGGTCCCCAGCCGTGGTAGCCGCCGCCTCGCTGCGCGAGGGCGGTCGTTGCCATAGCCGGCACAACCGTAACCGATATGACCAGAAGTTTTCGCATATGATTACCTCCGTTCCTTTTCACGTTCGATCGGTAGTTTCGAATGCATCAAGTCCCGGCGCGAGGAGGCCTCGTATGCCGGGGGCTGTTTAGCGCTCCGCTTGGGTGCCTAAAGCTGAAATAGAAGACCGGCAGTTATTGAATAGAAGTCCGAATCGACTTCATCCGACAGGACTTCCGGCAGATCCTTGAAATCGCGATCGATGGAGACGTATCGAATATCACCGATTAGGTTCACGCGGGGTGAAACCGGCAGTTCCAGTCCTGCCGCCAGGTGCCAGCCCGATTCCTGCGTGGTTTCATCGTCAATACCAATCGCGTTAAACCTGTCTGCATAGTCAAACTTATTGAATCTCGTATAATATAGTGACATTTTTATTGCGGGGTGTTATCTTGGGGGCATGGTTACTCCATTTCGTGCCCGGCGTGATTTCGCGGGGCTGGAGGCCCGTCGCATGGCGGCCGCGGCCCTGTTTGAACAAGGACGATCGCAAGCCGACGTGGTTGGCGCCTGTCACGTCAGCCGCCAAACCGCCAGCCGCTGGTATGCCGATTGGCACCAGCGGGGACGGGCGGGATTGCGGGCGGCGGGGCGGGCGGGGCGCAAGCCGCGATTGAGCCCGCGCCAGTTGGCGACCGTCGAAGTGGCGCTGCGGCGCGGCCCCACTGCGCATGGCTATACAACCAACCTGTGGACGCTGCCGCGGATCGCGCAGGTGATCCAGCGTCTCTGTGGCGTGCACTACCACCCTGGCCATGTCTGGCGCTTGCTGGGTCAGATGGGCTGGAGTTGTCAGAAGCCGAGGCGGCAAGCTCGGGAGCGCGATGAGGCGGCGATCCGTCATTGGGTCAAGCACCGCTGGCCCCGCCTTAAAAAAAAGCCCAGGCCCACAGGACCACCCTTGTCTTCCTCGACGAATCGGGGTTCTCACAGCGACCCAGTATCCGCCGGACATGGGCACCCCAAGGGCAGACGCCCCGCCTGATCGAGCCGTTCAATTGGAAACGGCTGGCGCTGATTGGCGCGCTGGCAACCAGCGGCGGCGCCAAGCCGGTGCGGCTGTTTTTGTCCCTTTCCGCCGGCACCGTCAACAGCCAGCGGGTGATCACCTTTCTGCGTGGTCTCCGGCGTCATGTGCGGGGTCGGATCGTGTTGCTGTGGGACGGCCTGCCGGCCCACCGCAGCGCCAGCACCACCACCTTTTTGTCGCACCATCGCCAGTGGCTGCAGGTCGAACGGCTCCCCGCCTATGCCCCGGAGCTCAATCCCGTCGAGTACCTGTGGGCGCATTTGGCGGCCACCGATCTGGCCAACTTCCCGGCCGACGATCTGGACATTCTGGCGCGGCAGATCCGCAAGGGCGTCCGCCGTGTCCGCCGTCGCCCCCGGTTGCCCCAGGCCTTCCTCAAACATTCCGGTCTCTTTTTTTAATCCCGATGTCACTGTATTATGCGAGACTCAATAGTGTTGTACCAACCAATACCGACACCACCGTAGACCACCGGCAGAAGATATAGCAGCCCGGTAGCCGTTACCGGCCAGGATTTTACTTTGACAGCGTCGCCCGCAAATTCTTCCTGACGATACCCCACGCTGCCCTCCGCGCCCAGCATTGACATCAGTTTCAGACGAAGTGTCGCGCTCAGGAGATAGTTGGTGTCCTCGGCGTCCTGGGACTTTTGGATACCCAGGTGCGGTCCAAGGTGGGCGCTTACCTGCCCGAGTGTCGAACCACACAGCACCACGAGCAGCGTAAACACAACCAGGAAATTAATTCGTGAAAGCATGTTATTCTCCTTTCCGGCCGGTGTGCAGTCACACCAGAGCCAATCAGAGTCAGGGCTTTCAAACCAGCAGGTTCATTTCACTTATACTGGATTTGGCGTGTCCATTTTTGTCAAACGGTGTTCCGTCGCTCTATGGCGTTGAAATTCAATGAATTAAATTTCTAATCGGCGGAAACCCGCAGTCGCGGCGCACCCGCATTAATCCCAAGCGACCGGGCAGTCGGTCGTCGCCTTCAGGTTTTCACTTGATTCCCGCACCTGCACCGCAATTCTTCTTCTGCCGATACTAGAATTGACATTAACGTGGAGTGATCGATATGAAACTCGCCCATCTTTTCATAGCAGGTATGATCGTCCTGACCGGCCTCCTGTCAGAAGCCGCCGGTCAGGGCAAAGTCGACATGGCTTCGGTCGAGAAACTGATGGACTCGGCCCGTCTGGTCGAGGCTCATGTCTTCTCGCCGAAGACTTCTGAGAAGGCGTCCAAGCAGTTCGAGCAGGCCCGCCAGACTGTCAAGATCAAGGGCTCGGAAACCGCCGCGGCCAACTACCTGGTGAAAACTCGGGAGTTCACCGAGAATGCGTTGAAAAACACCGATGTGTGCAAGTTGACTTTGCGCGAGTATCTGCCGCCGCGCGACAAAGCCAAAGCCGCCAACGCCGAAATACTGGTTCCGGTGCTGTTCACCGAGGCGGAAGCGGTTTTCATATCTGCCGCTGGGAAAGTTGAATCGGGCGATGTGAAGGGCGCACTGAAGGAAGCCGCAAAAGCGTCGCCGCTCTACGATATCGCCGAGATGGAAGCGATTCGCGCCGATATCCTTGGCCCGGCCAATAAGCTGATCGCGGCCGCGGTATACGACGAAGCCCCCAAATACGCGCTGACCTGTCTCGACAAGGCAAAAACCGCGAGAGAAAAAGCAAACGCGATTCTGACTGCGGACCGGTACAACCGGAAGGAGGCGGCGATCGAGGCGGCGCGGGCCGAATACGAGGCGCTGCACGCTTCCAATATCGCCCAGTCGGTGCGCTCGCTGAATCGCAACGACCAGGCGTGGGAAAAGTTGATGCTCGTCTACGAAATCCAAATGGATCGGGTGGGTGCAGCTCTCGGTATGGACTATCTCCCGTTCGACAAAGGTCCGGGCGAAGCGGCCGATTCGCTGATCGCCGGAATCAGGGCGGCCCAGGGGGAAATGTCAGCCGAGGCGGGCAAGAGCCGAGAATCGGTCGCTGCGCTGCAGAAAACTATCGACCAGCTCCAGCGGGAACGGGAGGACCTCACCGCGCGACTCTCGGCGGTTATGAGCACGATCGGCGGCGATTTATCACTCGATGAACCAGCCGATATGATTCACGCCATCGACAGCAGTCTGACCGTGATGATCGCGGAGCGCAGCCAACTGGCCCAGCAGGTGGCCGCCGAACAGAGCAAGCTCACCCAACTGACCGAAGAACACCAGGAAGTATCGTCCGAGCTTCAGCAGCGCCAGGCCCGCGAAGAGCGACTGATCCAGGCCAAGGCGATGATCGACCCTACCCAGGGGGAGATTCTCGTCAGCGGCGCCAATGACATCGTGCTTCGCCTCTCCGGCCTCTCGTTTGCCGCCGGCAAGAGCGAACTTACCGAGGAGCACGTTCCCCTTCTGGAGAAAGTGAAGCAGATCATCGCGCTGTTCCCCGAGTCACCCCTGGTGGTCGAGGGCCACACCGATGATCGTGGCGACCCGGCCGCCAATACGCAACTATCCGAAAAGCGTGCGTTCGCGGTTATGCAGTATCTGCGCCAGGCGATGTCGATACCGTCGGATCGGATTCGCGCGATCGGCTACGGCTCCGAGAAGCCGATAGCGTCGCAGGCGACCGCCGAGGGTCGGGCCAAGAACCGGCGTATCGACATCGTGATTATGCAGTGATTCAGACGCAAGCATACTTGAAAGGAAGAGCCGCCTACTACCGCTGAGTGGCCCACCGTTTCATGGTGGGATTATTACACACTCTCCGGTAGCCCACTCACCTCGGCTGGTGGCGTCCGGTCTTGGCACCATTCGGACACGCACGGCGGGATCGATTGAGGCTGTGACCTGACGCCATGGACATGGAGCGTTTAGGACGCGTCTATTCACACGGCTTCTGCCTCTCACAACGGTCAAGGGAATGGGTCAAGAGATGATGCAAGCGTACCTGAGTTGAGATTGTCGCGCCGCGCTGCCGCTCGACGGGGCGAGCACTTCTCTCCACGCAATGACTATTCGGCGGGTTTTTACCAGGTCGGTTAAGCCGGGGACGACAGACAAACTAAATTGAAGCAAACCCACCGTGCTCACCGCCGGCGCCCAACCGGATAGCAGCCCAGCACCTTGATGAAATCAGTGATCTCAGCGAGGTTGGCGAGCGCGTGGCGGACGTGCGGCTGGGCTATAGAGCCAAGGAAATCGACATAGAAATTGTACGCCCAGGCCGTGGTTCGCACAGGGCGCGACTCAATCTTGCTCAGATCGATATCCCTTAGGGCAAACACCGACAGTGCCCGAAACAGCGCGCCCGGTTTGTTCTTCAGCGAAAACACAATCGATGTCTTCGCGGGGCCATGCACAACCACCGGTCTACGACTCAGCAAATAAAAGCGCGTAAAGTTGGACTTTTCGTCCTCGATCGATGCCTTCAGTACTTTCATCTTGTGCAGCCTGGCCGCGTAGGGGGAGGCGATCGCAGCGGCATCGGTCAGGCGCGACCCGGCCAGCATCTTGACTGCACCGGCGGTGTCGTAGTACGAGACCGGTTCCTTGGCAGGATGCGCCTTGAAAAACGTGCGGCATTGTTCGAGCGCGGCTGGGTGTGAGAACACGCGTTTGACCTGCCCCAACGTCACATGGCGCGGCGCGATCAGGCAGTGGACCACGCGCACTTGCGACTCAGCGATTATGTGCAGTTTGCGCTGAAGCAGGAGATCAGCGTTGTGATGTATCGATCCGATCAGGGAATTCTCGATCGGAATGACACCGTACTTCGCCTGCTTGCGTTCGACCAGATCGAAGACGTCGTCGAATATCTCGCACGGTTTGAGCGAGATCGACGATCCGGCCATCATCCTGGCGGCGATTTCGGAGAACGCTCCGCGTTCACCCTGGAAGGCAACAGTTGTGCGTGGCATGTGTTTATTATCGGCACCAGGTCACCCTTCAGCAAGCTCTGGGTGACTTGGGCGCCGGGTTTCGTCGCGATTCGCTGCGCTCATCGCTCCGGAACCCAACCTTCGGATCTGAGGGGTCAGCAACGTCATGTTCGACTTAGTCGGGCACCCATGGCCACTCGCCTCTGCAAAAGGCGCAGCGATCACTGGAGAGATAACCGCTGGATACGAATTGTCCTTCGACGGCAACGAGCTTGTTCTCGTGATGATTCTATAATCGGTTTGTTTTCCCACCTGCTGTCGATCAACCTTAGCCGGCGCGGCAACCCACCGACCACCGATCACAATCGGATGTGACGGCCATGCTGAAAGAAGTTGCGGCAGAGCCTGCCCCCGACCAGATCGGGGGCCTCGTCCACCACCGATCGGCGTCAGGTCTCACTCCGAGCCCGACCCGCGGAGCGAGTCGAGCTCGGAGCAGTACCTGCTGCAACAGATCGCACTTATGAGACAGCCTCAGGAGGTCTGCCGCCCACAAAACGCGTGGGCGGCGGATGGAGATGTCTACATTCCTGCGAGCGGCTTGAACAGGCCGACAATCAGGCCGTCGGGATCCTTGAAGAACGCTGACTGACCGATCCCCGGAATGTCCTGTGGCGGAACGACCGTCTTGCCGCCGTTCTTTTCGACCTTGCTCAGATAACCCGGGAGGTCATCCACCTGCACATAGAAGGTGAGGAACGGCACGCCCTTGGGCGCCTTGAAGATGCCGCCGTTGATTCCTTGACCGCCGGTATCGACCAGGCCGTAGTTCATCGGGTTGTTAGCGTCGATTTTCCAATCGAATACGTCGCGGTAGAATTTGTGCGCTTTGGAATCGTCAGTGGCGCCGATTTCCCAGTGTACGATCGGGTTAGGCATGATTCAGTCCTTTCGGGTGAGAGTGATTGTCACTTATCTGGCTTACGCAATATATAGTAGACTGTTTCAGTACACAATCACTTTCTGAGCGAGAGGGAGTCACATATGTAGGGACGGACGGCGGTCTGCCGCGCGCTGAGTCTGGCGCGGGGAACGGCTAGCCGACCATAAAGGAACTGTTGGAAAGGCCCATCGCAGGGTCATTGCGAGCTGAGATGCGCCGCGTTCAAGCGGTCGCATCGTAGCGCGGCAATCTCAATGTGTTATGCAGGTGCAAGATGAGATCGCCACGGCTGCACCCGCCGTGCAAGAGACGGGCGGGGCGAGCCTCGCGATGACGTATCCGAGGTTTTCTCAACACTCCCTAAACGGTGAGCCAACTGGAGGCGGGTTGTCAGGTGGTGGGCCATCAGCAGGTGGGCCACACGGGTCTGGGCCGCTTGGCTCTTCACCTCTCAAATGACTTCAACACCACTATCAGCCTGTCAATATCCGACTCATCATTATACAAGTGCACCGAAACTCTGATCGATCCTTCGCGCTGCACCAGAATAATACGATTCCGCAATAGCTCCCGATGCAGCTCCGGCACGCGCTCGCACGCGAAAGTGAAAATCGACGAGCGATGTTTCGGCTCCATCGACGACGTAATCCGGTAATGCGAATTCGAGCGAATGTATCTCGCCAGACGGTCGATCAGTTCATGATTATGGCGTTGGATATTCCGGATACCCAGCTCCTGAAAGACCTGTGCCGCCGCTTTCATGCCCAGTAAGTTGAGCGCTACGTAGTAGCCCAGCTCGAACCGTCGCGCCGAGTCAAACCAGGGACGGTCGTAATGAAATAAATCGCTGAACTGCATCTTCCAATCCACTCCCAGCCAGCTCATCATCGGCGGCGTGATGTGATCGCGCACCCGGTCGGCCAGATAGAAAAACCCGCACCCCTGCGGTGCGAGCATCCACTTTTGGCAGCCCGACGAAAACAGGTCGATTCCAAGTTTGACCACATCGATCGGCTCAGCCCCCATCCCCTGGATGCCATCGACAACGAAATACATACCGTACCGTCGGCAGAGATCAGCCAGCGCAGCCAAATCGTGCTTGTATCCGTCGAAGAACTGCACATACGAGATCGCCAACACACGAGTTCGCTTGCTGATTGCCTGTTCGAACGCTGCAACATTCGTATGCCGGTCTCGTGACGCAACAAACTTGATCTTCAACCCCCGCGCCTCGGCAGCCGCCCGCCACACATACACCAGTGCGGGGAATTCGACATCGGATATTAGCACTTCATCACCGCGCTTAAGCGGCAGCCCGAATGCCGCCAGGTTGAGGCCGAAACTGGTATTCAAACCGATCCCGACTGTTCTTTTCGGCGCGCCGATCATCTTGGCGTAGGCGCCGCGAAGCCAGTCCGCGGTATCGAACGTATCATGCGAGTCATCGCGGCGGGCCGACATACGCACCTCGACATTCTCGTAGATCGCGTCACGCACCGGCGTGCAGAACGGTCCGTACGACGCCGCATTGAAATAGACTACGTCTTTCGTATGCGGAAACAGCGTGCGAACGTGGGCAAACCTGGCGCGGATTTCGTCTTTCATAACGGCATTGTCACAGCGTATAGAGGTAGCCGATTATCGCCAGCGAGCCCAGCAGTTTGACAAGAAACGCCAGCATGGTGAAGAACACGAATGGCGTGGGCAGGTTGATCTTGAGCGACAGTCCCAGAAGCGCCGGCACCGCGCCCATGGCAAACGCAAACAGGGCGGTGGCCATCCCGGCTCGAACACCGTAGAACGGGAGCAGGTAATAGAAGAAGCCGTACACCACCGCCGGAAAGGCTACATAGAACACGAGCTCCAGCGCGAAATTGACCAGCATCCCGCTGTAATGGTCCTTCTCGACCATCTTCTCCGGAAGGGCGGCAGTCAATTGAAGTTTCCTCTCGACCCAATCCAGAGCCAGTGATACCACCAGCAGGTATGTTCCCGACGCCACCACGCAATACAGCATCTGCCTGATAGGAATCATTTCAACCATCCCTGGCTGACATACCACTCATACGTTGTTTTCGCTCCCTCGGCGAAGGCAATCTTGGAGACGAATCCCAACTCGCCCTGCGCACGAGTTACATCCATCTCCCACGATGAATTCAATTCCCGTGTCTTCTCCCGTGTCAGCAGCGGCGTCACACCAATGGCCCGAAACGCGTACTCGGAGATCGCAGCGACGGCGCGAAATATTGGCGACGGCAACGGCAGCGGGACAGTCCAGCGGCCGGATGCCGCCACGAGGATGTCAATCAGTTGGCGATACGTATAGGCGTCCTTTTCGGCAATACAATAGACCCCGCCACTTTTCACCGAAGCGGTCAGCGCCTTACAAATGCCATCGCACAGGTCGTCGACATGAACTAACTGAAGTCGGCGTTCAGAGTCACCTATGAGCGGCTTGAGATGCAGCCAGACCGCTTTGAACATAGAGTATATCCCGCGGTCCCCCGGCCCATAAACGCCGGGCGGTCGCACAACGACTATCGGCAGACGATCAGAGAAGGACAGGGCCACCCGCTCGCCGGCGAGTTTTGATTCGCCGTACGTCGTGATCGGACGCGGCTCATCGGATTCCCTCACCGGACGACCCGGCTTCGAAGGCCCCGCCGCGGCTACCGACGACACGTGCACGATTCGCCTCACCTGTGGATTGTGTGCGGCAATCGCCTCCAACAGGCTTCGGGTGCCCTGCTCGTTGACCTCAAAATATGTCTCACGTCGTTTGGCCTTGATCACGCCTGCGTTGTGGACTATGCGATTGACTCCCCGGCCCATCTCCGGAAGCGTGTCCGGTTCGGTGACATCGCCATATCTATATTCAACATTCAGATGCTGCAGGAGACTCAAATCCGACGTGTGCCGCACCTGGGCAAGCACTCGGTATCCCTGATCGAGCAGACTCGCACACAGGCGTGAGCCGACAAATCCGTTGGCGCCGGTGACAAGAACCGCTTCTCTGGTGTCCACCACGGCCCCAAAGGTAGGCAATCAGGTGTTGCGCGACAAGTAGTTATCGAAAACCTGGGACTATGTGGCGAACGGCGGGTTATAGTTGACCCCGATAGGGGGCCCGCGTATAATGAATGCAAGCTGGACGAAACATTTTGCAGGAGCAAGGACTGATGAAACGAATCCTGACAATCGTACTGGTGCTGAGCCTCATTATCGGGTTGATCGGGTGCGCCTCGATGAAGAAACGGGACAAGGGCGCGTTGATCGGCGCCGGCGCAGGCGCGGTAATCGGCGGCGTGATCGGCAAGCAGGCCGGCAACACCGCGGTCGGTGCGATTCTGGGCGCGGCTATCGGCGGAGCAGCGGGCGCCTATATCGGCAACTACATGGATAAGCAGGCTGAGGAAATGCGACGTGACATCGAGGGGGCCACGATCGAACGGGTGGGCGAGGGAATCAAGATAACCTTTGATTCCGGCATCCTGTTCGATGTCAACAAATCGGCGCTCCGACCGGAGGCAACCACCAATCTTCAGAAGCTGGCGGTGATTCTCAACAAGTACGAAGACACTGAGATTCTGATCGAAGGCCACACCGATTCGACCGGCGGCGATGAGTACAACAAAGACCTCTCGATCCGCCGCGCCCAGTCGGTGGCGACTACCCTCAGCGGCAGCCAGGTCAACCCGACTCGCTTCACAATCATGGGGTACGGCGAGGCACAGCCGATCGCCGATAACGCCACTGCCGACGGCCGCCAGGCCAATCGCCGGGTAGATATCGCGATTTTCGCCAACGACAAGCTGAAGTCGGTCGCCAAGGCGGAGGGATGACGGAAGCTCAGATTCCGAAGAAGCTGTAGGTCGGGTTCATGAGTGGTTCGCGCAGCGGATCGCGAAGAAACCCGACATCGCGTATGGTTGCGACAGGTCATGAGCCCGACTCGGTCACGCGCAGCGGCCCGGGTCGGGCGGTGACCTGACGCCATACAATGTGCCCGGCAGTTGCCCTCATCTGCCGGCCCGTAAAACAGTTCCCCCACCGGCACACCAATGGAATTTCTCCGTCCCCCTCACAGCTCCAGCGCCACGACTACATCGTAGTGCTGCGAATGGCTGTCATATCGTGACAGCAGCGCCTGCGCCCGCGCCGGCACCACCGCCTTTTCGTAATCCTCCCCCGCGAACTCGCGGATGGCGTCGTACGAATCGAACCAGAGTATGGTCAGGAACTCGACTTGGTCGTTGGTGTCTGTGCGAAGCAGGTCGACTCCGCGGTATCCCGGGATCCGGCGATTCTGAATACCGGGCAGGATATCGTTCCTGAGCAGCGCCTCGTACGCGGCGGCGTTCGCTTTGGATGTCCATCCGTGCCATATGCGGCTGATCATGTGAGAGTCCTTCATTCGTGTGGGTTGTCGAAACCGCAGGGGTTTCGACCTACGCTTGTTTGGGGGCTTCGAGGCGGACCCGCCCTACGTCCTAAAACACCTCCGCGCTGAAGCGATATACCTCCGCGAACTTGTCCTTGTAGCTCTCCCTTGGAAGACTCGCCTTCAGGCAGGTCTGCTCCAGAAACTCGCGCACCGTCCAGCCGTTCTCGACCGCCGCCTGCGGCATGAACAGTCCTGAGTGCATATCCAAACGAACCATCAGACCGTCGCGGCCGATCTTGATCTCCGAGAAGTCCTTCACCCGCTCCAGCGGCGTCAGCACGGCAATCTCAATCTCAACTCGAGCGAATTCATCGCTCGTTAACGGCTCGGCTGTCGGATCCTCGAACGCCGCCGCGAGCGCGATTTTCGGAATCAGTTCATACAGCGGCTCGCGCGCGCCGACATGGCCGCCATGCCCACGCATACGACCGTCGATTCCGAGCGTCACAAACGCGCCCCGCTTCTGTTCGAGCGCCTCGTTCGGCTCCGGCGCGTACTCGCGTCCGTCCAGCCGCGCGGCGATCGCCTCGCGTGCAGTCCGCCTGAGCTCCACTTTGGCATCATCGGTGAGCCGGGCGTCGGGACGCTTGGCCGCCATCGCCCCCATGACCGCCGCCACCCGCTGCTTGTCGGCGATTACGTCCTGCGCCTTTTCGCCCATCACCATAACCGCCGAGAGATACCCCACGACTTCGCTGAAATCGCCGGTGGTTTCGCCCGATGTAGCGTATTCCAGAAACTTGAGTTCGCGGCTGCCCAGGCGCTTGGCCGCAGTCATCACCGCCGCCACCGGCCCCCCGCCGCACGCTTCGCCATCGCCGCGCGCCAGCACACGCATCAACTTGTCGGGATCGTATGCTTCAATCGCCTTCCGGACCGCGCCATCGAGTTGATTGGCTTCTTTTTGCGAATGAAAATGCGAAAGATCGGTCGAGGCCACCATCAGACAGTTGCGTTCTTTTAGCGCCGAGGCAAGTACCTCGCCGAGCGCCTTGATCGACTCCTCTTCCTGCTCGCCCATAACGATGCCGACCATCTTGAATCTGCCCAGCGCCACTTGCAGGAACGGCAAATGCACCTCGAGTGAGTGTTCGCCGCGGGTTGCGCCGGTGGCGTGGCCCTGCGCCGAGGCGTACACGAGGGGATGTATCGACGCTATCCGCTGGGCCAGCTCTTTATCGGTCTCGACTGTGCCGAGTGGCGTCTCGTAACCGTCGCCGACATAAACCGAACTTCCTTTGAAGAAGACCATGTGCGACGGCGACACGATTACGACCGTATCGTACGCTTCTCCCTCGAGCAGTTTGTAAGCTGTTGCGGCGACTTTGCCGGAGTACGGGTAACCGGCGTGCGGGGCGATCAGGGCGAGCGGCCGTCCTGAAAGTGATGCCTTCTTTGCTGTGGAAAAGAAACCGGCGATAGTCTTGACCAGCGCGCCGGCTTCGCCGGGATAAAACTGCCCGGCGACCGCCGGTTTTCTGACATCCATAAGTTTCTTTTCCATAAGACGCCGTCTCGATTCCGGTTTCAAAGAGCAAACAACGATCAACTTACGGCGGCGGCGGTCAATTGTCAATGAGGGGCGTAGATCGGGGGGCTTGTCTTCCCGACACCATGTGGGGACCACGAGGGCCCCGACCTACGCTCTGCCGATCGCCTCTAGTGCGTGGTGGAGCCTGCCCCCGACTCGATCGGGGGTCCTCGTCCACTACGGCCAAATGCGCGGCAGAATACTCGGTTTGCTCCCAGGGCCCTGGCGCACCGGGAGGTACGCCAGGCACCAATCGCCTTTCGGTATTGCCCACACCGTCCACTTACCGCCCCGTCGGCGCCAGGTCCTTGTAGCTTTCTTTGATCGCCTCGTAGTCCGGGTGATCCTGCGCGTTCTGAAGGAACCACCGGTAGTGGCGGGCCGCCTCCTCTTTGCGGCCGTCCTGCGCGAGAAGCATCATGCTGATGATGTTGCCGTCGGCAGAATTCGGATTGATCGCAAGAACCTTCGCGGTCAGCTCCCGGGCGCGCTGCAGTCGGCCGGCAAAGAAACAGGCCTTGGTCAATTCGGTCACCACTTCCTCGGAACTGGGCGCCAGCTTGTAGGCTCGGTCGAGAGCGTCGATAGCCGCGGCGAAATCCCGCTCGATCAGGCAGGCCTGGCCGAGTTTCATGTAGTTATGATGATTCGGATGCGTGCGAATCGCTTTCCCCATCAGCACCCTGACCTGCTTGAAATCCCCCTGCGCCGCCCTGATATCAGCCAGCGCCGCCAGAAACTCGCCGTTATCCGGCTGGGCCTGGATCAGACCCTTGAGCAGCAGCTCCGCCTCGGCCAGCTTGTTGTTCGCGACCAGACTCATCACGGTCTGATACTTAGCCTCCTCGGGGAAAAGCGCGTTTATCTCTATCTGCACGACTTCCGCCAGCTCGGTATGGCCGTCGGCTTCGAGAAACTTCTCAAACGACTGCCACGCCCGCTTGCTTTTCGTCTCGTAATACTGAAGCAGGTCGTGGGCGCGGACAATGGAACTCTGGTTCGAGCAAATCGCCGCCAGATAGGAGCCAGTCAGCATGAGGGACAAAATTGTGCCGTAGAGCCACACCCGCAGCGGCACGGCCGACTTGCGTTCGACCCGGTAGAGCAGCAACAGAAGCGGGGGGAACAGTGTGAGTGACATCAGGTCGAAATCGCGTGCCAGGCCGAGTTTCGGATCAATGGTGCACAGGAAAGCGAGCGAGCCGACAGCGAACAGCGCCAACAGGCGGCTGGTATTGTCGGCGCTAGTGCGCTCGCCGGTTAGTGCCATCGCCAGGAGGAGCAGAAACGACGGTATGCAGAGGAAGATCAAGTTGCTTATCTCGAGAAGATTGCTCAGCGAGAGCACCGCGTAGTTGGGAAACTCGGCATTGAACGGCAGGAGCGTCATGAACGGATTCGCGCCTTGCCCGGCATGTGCCGGCATGGCTGCCACAGCCGCGAGAACTGCGGCAATCGTAAGCGTCACGAAAACGATCGCCGCGCGGTCGGGCGTACGTTTCATCGCGTGCGGAGCAATCTTCAGAGCGATCAGGTACAGCACTCCCGGCAGGAAATAGACCGCCTGAATGTGCGCCCCAACCGCGATCACAAACCAGAGTATCGCCGCCCAGAACGACTTGCCGCTGATCGTAAACGCGAGCGCGTAGCGGACAAAAAACGACCCCGCCAGCCAGAGGAGCGGGTAGTACTCGATGTGGCCGAAATACAGCAGTATCCAACCTGAACCGATCATCGTCCCCGCACTCAACAGCCGTCCCTTAGCCGAATTACTGATCAGCCCTGATATGACGATGAAATTGTACACCACGAAGAACCCGGCGGCGATACTCACGGTCTGGAACGCCCAAAGCGACGTCCAGTAGGTGTATCCGCCGTAGAGGCCCTGCAGCAGCTTGATAGTCCAGATCGCCAGTGGCTTCTCCCAGATAATAGCATAACCCTCGTTTCGCCCGAATACGTTCAGCAGGTAGTAGCCGTCGCCGAGGAACGCGGTTCCGACACGGAAGAAGTAGAAGATGGCTGTTAATACCGCCGCACACAAAACCCTCGGGAGGGGCGATTTGCCCCACAGCAGGCGGGCCTTGATGTCGGCGGCGCGCTCGAGTGCCGCGCTCGGCAGTGGGCCAAATGCCAGATAAAGCGATAGCAATACCAACGCGCCGAGATAGTACCACGAATACTCGCCGAGGTAATGCAGATGTCCCAGCCCCCACATACCGCCGGGCTCGTTGGCAAGCGCGAGCACGACGAAGGCGAGGGTGGCAACAAGAGCTGCTTTGGAGATGTTTTCTCGGGAGGTCATCGATAGATAATAGCGAATGTGCGGGTGACTTACAATTGTGGATGTTGACTACAGGCCTCGGTGCCCCAGCGCGCCAGTGGCTTGCGCTGGGAACTCTTTGGTGGGCGGCAGACGGCTTCGTCTGCCCCTTTGAACGACACCGGCGTTTTTGCTTGCAGGTAGCGACCTATCAGACTTGATTTGCTCTTTCAGGTGACTAAGGGACTATGAAACGGTGCGTCAATCCGAAGAAACAGGCTCCCGCGGCAGAAGCTGCACCAACGGCTGACACTCACAGGTTTGACTTGGCCTTCGAGGAGGTCGGCAAGCTGGTGCGAGCCTTTGCCGAGAACGAATCGCATTACAGGTCGGGTAAATACAGCGAAGCGGAAGCCCGCAAGGATTTCATCGACAAGTTCTGGATCGCTCTCGGTTGGGACGTCAACCACGATACGCAGACGAATCCGTATGAGCAGGAAGTCAAAGTCGAACGCAACGTCCACACCAGCGGAAGCCAGCGCCGCGCCGACTACGCTTTTTACCTGGCCCCGAATTTTCACGACGTTCGGTTCTTTGTCGAAGCCAAGAAGCCTTCCGCCGATATTGAGACGGCACAGAACTACTTCCAGGTAATCCGGTACGGCTGGAACAGTCAAACGCCCCTGGCGGTGCTCACCGACTTTGAGCAATTCCACGTACTCGATTGCCGGTACCGTCCGGATAATGATACGGCCCTTCTAAGTTCAGTCTGGAAGTTCCACTATACCGAGTACGCCGATCACGAGAAGTTCCGGCGAATTTACTGGCTGTTTTCCCGGGAAGCGGTTGCCGACGCGTCAATTGAAAAGAGGGCTGCCGAACTACCAAGGCCACCAGGGAGGGCGGCTCGGCGAGGCCTCGCGCGCGGCGGGTACCAGAGCATCGATGAGTCTTTTCTCGCCCAACTGGATGAGTTCCGGGAAGCCCTGGCGCGGAGCTTAAAGCTCCGCAACCCGGACCTTTCCGGTGATGCGCTAACAGAAATCTCTCAGCGCACACTCGATCGCCTCGTATTTCTTCGCTTTCTCGAGGACAAAGGGATAGAACCGGAGCGCCTGGTCGAGCATTTCGGGAAAAGGCGCTCGGCGTGGGAGGACTTCACCGCTGCCGGCCGGCGCCTTGATAGCATTTACAACGGCATCGTATACAAGCGGCATGACATCATTGACGGGGGCGGACTTGCCGTAGACGACGAAGTGTTTGCTCGAATCTGCCGGGATCTCGCACACGCCAACTCACCATACGATTTTAACGCAATCCCCATTCATATCCTCGGCTCGATCTACGAACGATTTCTCGGCAAGGTCATCACTGCTACACCCAGGAGAGCGAAGGTCGAGGAGAAACCGGAAGTCCGCAAGGCGGGGGGCGTCTACTACACACCGGAATATATCGTCCGCTACATCGTCGACAACACCGTAGGAAAACTAATAGAAGGGAAGACGCCTGAGCAGATTGCAAAGATGCGGTTCGCTGACATCTCATGCGGCAGCGGCTCATTCCTGCTTGGCGTGTTCGATTGCCTGCTCAACTATCATGGGCAGTACTACAACCAGAATCCGGATAAGGCGCGCAAGGGCGATTGCGCGCCCATCAACGGACGCCTCCACCTGACCTTGAAGAAGAAGCGTGAAATCCTTCTCAATAACATCTATGGGGTGGATATCGATGCACAGGCGGTCGAAGTGTGCCAGCTTTCGCTTTACCTGAAACTGCTGCAGGAGGAAACCGAGGCAAGCACCCGCCAGTATGCTCTTGATTTCCTGCACCAGTCTAAGATGAAGAAGCTGCTGCCGGATCTGAGTAAGAACATAGTTTGCGGCAACTCGCTGATCGGGAGGGATATCAACGGGGATCTGTTTGAGGAAGTGGAGAAGAAACTCAATCCGATGGATTTTGAGGACGCGTTTCCTCACGTGATGAAAGCGGGCGGTTTCGACGCGGTGGTAGGGAATCCGCCGTATGTTCGGATTCAAACAATTCGGGAATCCGTACCAGTGGTTTTGGAATACCTTCCTCATCATTATCGAGCGGCGACTAGGGGAAACTATGACATCTATGTCGTTTTCGTAGAAAAGGGGTTGCGTATCCTAAACACAAGCGGTCAATTGGGTTTCATTCTTCCCCACAAGTTCTTTAATGCGAAATACGGTCAACCCCTACGTGCCATGTTGGCTGACGGCAGACACCTGACACAGGTTGTTCACTTCGGAGACACTCAAGTCTTTGCTGGAGCCACTACGTATACATCGCTATTATTCTTGAGCAAGAGTGCCAGTGAGTCATTCATCTTCACTAGCGTTGAAGACTTGGGTGTTTGGCTCCGTTCAGAATCTCATGAACCCTTGCAAATGAACGCTAACCAAGTGACAGCTGCACCTTGGAGTTTTGTCGCGGATCAGGCAGCTACCCTCCTCAATAGAATCTCCGAAGTGTCTCCTAAGTTGGGCGAGATTTCACACACATTCGTTGGCACGCAGACGAGTTGCGACAGTGTCTTCGTCTTGGAGAACTGTTCTAGAGCCGGCGGATTTATCGAGGGCGATTCCAGGGCGTTATCACGGCGAGTCAGGGTCGAACGTCAGTGTGTGGTCCCCTTTCTGCATGGCAAGGACATAAGGCGTTTTATGCCGCTGGCAAGCGATTCATACCTCATTTGTCCTTATGAAATAGCAGAAGACAGCAGCGCACTATTCACTGAGAAGACCTTTCGCAATAGGTTCCCCCTTGCTTATGAGTACCTACTTGCAAACAAGAGTACTCTGGCGGCTCGAGAGAAGGGCAGAATTCATGTGGATAAGTGGTTCGCGTTCGGGTATCCCAAGAGTATGTCGTTATTCCAGAACACGAAGATTGTCGTGCCGGATTACAATGACCAAGCTTCCTTCACCATTGATAGCGAAGGTCACTTCTTCAAGACTGGATACGGTGTTATTCTAAGAGATCAAAGAACATCCTTGTACTTTGTACTTGGCTTGTTGAATTCAAAACTGCTGTTCTGGTTTCTAAAGAGCACCGGGACTGCGCTGCGGGGTGGCTATGTCAGGTTTTGGTCACAGTACATCGAGCGACTCCCTATTTATGTACCTGAAAGTTCCCAACACGTTGAGAGAAAACTCCATGACAGTGTGGTGGCAAAAGTCCAGACCATACTGGAAGCCAAAAAACTGCTTGCCCGAGCCAAAACAGAAAAAGACAAAACCTACTACGAAAAAAAATGCGCCAGCCTCGACCGCCAGATCGATAAGCTCGTGTACGAACTCTACGGCCTAACCGATGAGGAAATCGCCATCGTAGAGTGTGCAACCACGGCCGAATAGCTACTCCCTCCCCCCACAAATATCGAAGGCCGGACTGGGGTGGGTCCGGCCTTGAGGCGGGCCTGTCTGAAAAGGCCCGATTTGAGTATCCTTGATGCGCGGTCCCGCGATCGCGAGACCGGCCACAAAAGTTACGCGCCCGCCGCCCCGGCCGTTGGAGATTTCTTCATTGCATCAGCGCCGCCGCCCGGTTTTATCCCCTCCACCATCGCCGAAAGCGCCGCCATTATCCCGCTTGCTTCGTACGGCAGGAAAATCTTGTTGGCGCTCCCCTGCGCCAGATGGGGCAGCATTTCCAAGTACTTGAGCGTTATCAGCTTATCGTCCGGACGGCCTTCGTGGATGGCGCCGAAAACAGTCGCAATCGCCTTCCCCTCGCCCTCGGCAACGGCGATCTGACGGTACCGCTCGGCGTCGGCCTTGCGCTTGACCGCCTCCGCCGCACCCTCGGCCTCGAGAATCTGCGCCATCTTCGAGCCCTCAGCCTTCGTAATATCGGCCTGCCTGACTGCTTCGGCCTCAAGGATAGTGGCCCGCTTGTCGCGCTCCGCTTTCATCTGGCGGCTCATGGCGTCGGTGATATCAGCCGGCGGATCGATTCGCTGCAGTTCGATCCGGTTGACCTTCACTCCCCACTTGTCGGTGGCGGTGTCCATGACATTGCGCAGCTGCAGGTTGATCTGGTCACGCGACGACAGACAGGCGTCGAGATCCATCTCGCCGATAACGTTACGCAGATTGGTCTGCGCCAGTTTGGTGGCGGCATGGACATAATTGTAGATCTCGTAGCGCGAGCGGAACGGATCGGTAACCTGGAAGTAAATGATGGCGTCGACCTCGACCCCGACATTGTCCTTGGTGATCACCAGTTGCGCGGGGACATCGATTACCACCTCACGCATATCGACTTTCTGGACAGTGTCGAAAAACGGGAGGATCAGGTTCAGACCGGGTTCGAGCACTCTTTGGAATTTTCCCAGCCTCTCCACCAGCCCCTTCTCATAGGGGCGAACAATGCGCACCGACATGGTGACCAGCGCGAACGCCAGCACCACGATGACGATTATCAGAATGGTCACTTCAGACACGGTATGCTCCTTTCCTGTCTCCGGTTAATCAATGGGCTCAACGAACACCCGGGTACCGGCAACCGAGGTCACTTTGACTTTGGTGTTGACTTCGATGTGGCGGTCGGCGCGCGCCTGCCAGATTTCGCCCTCGAACCGGATCTTGCCGCCCAGGTCGGGGTCGATCCGCTCGGTGACCAGCGCGGCCTGGCCGATCATCCGGTCGACACTGGACACCTGCGGCGGAGTCACCGATATCTTGCGGGCGAAGCGACGGGTCAGCGGGATCAGCGCGGACGAGAGGACGGCGAAAATCGCGATCTGCCAGTAGTAGTACTCCGGCCAGATCTGGGCGAAAATCGCGGCGACAATCGCGCCGACCACGAAGCAGATGAAGATCATGGTTGGGGTAACCAGCTCGAGGATCAGAAAGACCCCGGCGGCGGCCAGCCAGATCCAGAACAAGGTTTCCATCGAGACTCCTTTCAACAACCGCGGCTTGTCCGCACGTGGCGGACATATTCAATTGCATTACCAGAGAATGCCGGCGGAATTCGATTCCGCTGAGCCCAAAAACGAATGATCAACGTGGATGACAGTCAACTTAAAACGGTTCTGGGGGATAGCCTCTGTAGGTCGGGTTCACGAGGCCGACGCGCAGCGTCGGTCGAGCAACCCGACCTGTAAGGTTCCGTCGGGTCTTTTCCTGCCAACGGCGTGATGAGACCTGACGGCTTGATTCGCTTCTTGTGCGAGACTATACTCTCCCCTAACCATGCTCCCCTATGATAAATTCGGCTCCGTTTACGACCAGATCGGCCACGATATGTTCTCCATCCGCATGGCGGAGTATACTCTCGCAATACTCAGTCGGTTCAAGTTCGTGCCACGCGATGGTCTCGATCTCTGTTGCGGCACCGGCTCGGCTATTCGCTTGTTCGCCAAGCACGGTATCGTCATGTCCGGGCTCGACCGTTCATCTCGGATGCTGGCGATCGCGCGTGAAAAGCTGCGCGGCCATCATGTCGAGCTTTACCGTCAGGAGCTGCCGCGTTTTGCAATCAAGGAAACAACATCCGGGCGCAAGAAATCCGTTCGGCAATTCGATTTGATAACCTGCTTTTTCGATTCGCTGAACTACCTGCGCGATGAGCGCCAGCTTCGCGCGACTTTCAAATCAGTGCGACGTCATCTGAAACCGGGCGGCTGGTTTGTGTTCGACATGAATACACCCTATCATCTCAAGACCGTCTTCTCCGACCAGAAACCGTACTCTGGTGTGCGTGACGATGTCGCCTGGATATTCCGCAACGGCCCGACCGCGACACCCGATTCGGCCGATTTGCTTTTAACGATCTTTGTAAAGCATGGCAGACACTGGCGGCGGTTCGACGAGGTTCATCGCGAACGGGCGTACCCAAACCACGTAATCGCCGACGCACTTCGTGACACTGGTTTTCAGGTGAATGGATGTTACCGCTGTCTGAGTTTCGAGAAGCCGACCAGGAAGACAATGCGGGTTTGTTTCGTGGCGAAACGAATGTAGGTCGGGACCCTCGTGGTCCGGACCTACTGAACTAAATAAGCATCCTCTCGTATCTAGTAAAAGACGCCGCTGTTCACAACGAGCGAGGCTGAAATGAAGAAACGGAATCTCGGATACCTGGGCTTTCTGGGCCTGTTGGGGCTGCTCGGTCTGCTGGGCACGACCGGCAACCCGGCGCTCTACGCGCTGTATGGTCTGTTCGGGTTGTTTGGCTTCTTTGGCTTTTTCGGCGCGACAGAGGAATCGTAGGTCAAAACCCCCGAGTCGAACGCGTTAGTGTGAGACGTGGTTTTGACAGAGAGGGTTTGAAGTTCCCCAATCAATCCCACCCAAAGCGTGGGGCACCCGGGCTTATCCTATCGACTCTGAAACCGCTTATTAATCGCCTCTTCGCTCGCGGCGGGAAGGGTCAGGAATTTCTCCCAAGGGGTGACAAAGAAATGCCGGTCGCGAATGTAAACGAGCATCCGCTTGAACTTGAGTAAGTCCATCTCGGAATCGAGGGCGCCGATAATGCGGCCGTTGGTGTCGAAAAAGTAATACGCCGGCACGCCCTGAATCGAGAGCAGCTTGCGGAACTGTTGCTCGTTCATGACGGTATCGCGCAATTTGATGGGCGTATCCATGTAGATATCGACCCGCACCGGGGTCAGATTCTCATTGACGTACTTAACCAATTCCGGACGGTTGAACACGGCGGTGTCCATGTATTCGCAATGGTGACACCCCTTTTCGCTGATGTAGAGAAACAGTGGTTTCGGCGCGGCCGGGAAGGTCGCACGCACCGAATCAAACGGCAGCCAGTTGAGCTTCGTCACGGATGTCGTGACCGTGTCGACTTTGCCGGTGACAGCTTTGGGTTGCCCTTCCGCCTGCGCGACCGCTCCACCCGTCAGCAATAATGCGAGAATCAACTGTGTAATCATCATCATCTCCGAAATCGTGCCCGGCCCGCCCGGTGGATGTGCCCGGCAGATGCCCTCATCTGCCGACTAGCGAGAATAATCGTCAAAGCGCAGACCGGAGGTCTGCCGCCCACGAAGATCATCACACCCTACAAGCTCACGACCGTGAGCAATCACGATGCTCAACTGAACCCGGGCCTGCCGCAGCCGGGGCGCGAGCACGACGGCGCGGTGTCACCGCCGCCCGAGGTGGTCGCGGCGAACACCGACAGCAGTTTGCGCGTCTCGGTCGAACTGCAGCGCGGGCAGACGA
The DNA here is from genome assembly GCA_040752815.1 of Candidatus Zixiibacteriota bacterium. Taxonomy (NCBI): domain Bacteria; kingdom Pseudomonadati; phylum Candidatus Zixiibacteriota; species Candidatus Zixiibacteriota bacterium. The sequence continues at coordinate 347 of JBFMGC010000036.1, read as the reverse complement.
CTGTTGTTACGTTCGACGATACCAGTTCTTCGAACTTATACGCGCATTGCTTACATTCGTACTCATACAGCGGCATAGCTAACTCCTGCTTTCAGGCGTCGACATGACCCATCCGAGTATGGCTCCGGCCGAACCGGCCAGACACGGGTTGCACATGATCTGTCAGGTCGAACCAAACTGAATATACAGCAGCGACAGCCCGACACCAAGCCCGCCGCCAATAAGGGCAAATACGCCGGGCCGTTTGAATTTGTGCATGTTAATTCTCATAAGTTAACGTAGGGCAGAACCCGAGTCGCTTCGACGAGAGGTTTTGCCATCATCCTAGGCGGCAGAATCAGCCCGCT
>JBFMGC010000035.1 GCA_040752815.1 Candidatus Zixiibacteriota bacterium | reverse complement strand
CGTACCTACTCCGGCAGCAACGACAGCCGCGATCGCACCACCGGAGACGATTGAGGCCTGTTGCGGGGTGGCGTTGATCGCGAAATCGTTGCCGAAGGCGTCCTCGCCTACCGTGGTGATGACGCCCGAGATCTTGGTCGCGCCGGCTGAGGACTGCACCACGTCGATGTTGTGCACGCCGCCGGTGAGGTTGTACGGGTCACCGTCGACGTTAGAGAGCGTCAGACCGAGATTCTGGACGTTCAGGGTTGAGGTCGAATCAGCCGTCTTCGTGACTGTCACATAATGCGTGCCAGAGCTCAGACCGGACGATTTGATCGTCAACCCGGTGTTGTTGTTCGACGTGATGCTGGCGACGTTCTCCTTGGAGCCATCGAGCAGCTTCTTAGTGCCGAACTGGGTGTTGGCCGCGATGCGGTCGATGGTCTTGACCGCGTTTTCGATTTCGGCCTGGTCGGCAGCGAGCTGATCGCTGTCGTTAAAACCTTCGTTGGCGGCATGAATGGCCAGTTCTCTCATCGAGATCAACAGGTTGTTGATTTCGGTCAGAGCGCCCTCTGCCGTCTGAATCATGCTGATCGATCCTTCCGAGTTCTGGATGGCGCGGTTCAGACCGGCAATCTGAGCGCGGAACTGCTCCGAGATCACCAGGCCGGCCGGGTCGTCAGCGGCGACGTTGATACGGAAGCCGGATGACAACTTCTGCATGGACTTTTCCATGCTGGTCGTAGTCAAACCGAGATTCCGGTTGGCGTTCAACGACGCGATGTTGTGGTTGATACGAAGTGCCATGAGTCAATCTCCTCCGTGATTGTTTTAGTGAGGTTTCCTTTTCCTCTTTGTTTTCACATCAGGATGACCTGCACTTCCCATGTTAATTGGTCGGTAATTCAGTGTATCTGATCCCATGAACACCACAGCGTCTATGTTCGTGTGCCCCCCCTTCTTCCGAAGCCTGTCTGTACATACGTGTCGCGTATTTGGCCCTCTGCATTTTTATATCTTCTTTGTCGGCAAATGCTTGTGCGGCTTGAGACCCCCTCCTCGAATATTTTGAACAGCGGCGAAACCTTACCCTTTAGGATCGGGCGCCGGGATCAGTCAACTCAGCCAGTTTCTGGTGGGCCACGGCATTCCGGGGATCGACCGAGAGCACATGCCGATACCCAAGTACAGCCGCTTCGCTATGTCCCATAACGAGATAGCAGTCTGAAAGCCGAAGCAGTACCTGGGTGTCGCCGGGAGTCAGGCGAAGTAAGCTTTCATAGCAAGTGAGCGCGCGCGAGACCTCCCCGAGGTCGCTCCAGAGGTCGGCCAACAGCCGCCAGCCGGCGGCGTCGCCAGGACAATGCTCCATATAATGATTCAGGGCATCAGCAGCCTGTGGTTTCCGGTCCTGCCTCAAGTGGGCCAAGGCCAGATTGCGGTACGCCAACGGTTCGAGAGGAGTCAGGTCAAGGGCCAGGCGATAGTGCTCCTCTGCCTCGGCGAATCGATTCTGCCGGTAAAGGCAGTTGCCAAGATCATTCCGGAGGGCCGACGTCTCGCCGTGCTGCTCGACAGCCTGGAGATACTGAGACTCCGCCAGAGCATAGCGCCCCATTTCGAAGTACAGTGAAGCCAGCCCGACCAGCGCCTCGGCCGTGGGCCGATTTTGCAGTTGATGGCGGTACCAGTGCTCGGCCTCGTCCCAGTCACCTTGTGACTCGTGCAGGCGTGCCAGGCGCGAAGCAGTTTCTCGGTAGCGGGGGTTTATGCCGATGGCTTTGAGATAGCACTGTCTGGCTTTTATCGGATCACCGGTCAGTTCGTACAGCGCGCCGAGGTTGTTATAGGCCAGGTCGCGCGCATCGGGGAAGCTCAGGATGATAGGCATAACTTCGGTGGAGTTATCAAACTTCGCCTGGGCTTCCAGGTAACATTCGAAGGCCGCAATTGCGCTGCGAAAATCGCGAAGTCTATAATGAATCAGCCCGAGGTGAATGAGGCCGTCGAGGTAACCCGGGCGCACCTCGAGAGCCTTCCGGCAGAATTCTAATGCTCGGGGATAATTCTTGAGTGATAAATACACCGCCGCGAGCTGGTTGAGCGCCATCAGGCGCAGATGACGACGCCCGGTATCACGTTCAGGGACCAGGCCGATCACTTTCTCGGCGGCGGCGATTATCTCCCCGGCGTTTTCGGGGCTCACTTCGGGCTCCACGCCTCTTAGCAATTCAGCGTAATTGAACAGGGCAAAGATGTCGTTCGGGTTCTCATTTAGCTGCTTTTGCAGGAGACGCTTCGAGCGCTCGAACTTGGCCTTCATCTTGTCGGGCGGGAGATCATACCCGAGGTGCGTAAGGCGCGCGTTGGTTCGTACCACCCGTGAACCAGCAGGTAACACGAGCTCGTTGTGAACGATACGACTATAGCGAAGCTGCGACTCCCGCTTGAACATGCGGATGGAATTGGCGAATGTCACGCGCTCATGGTTTTCGCCGTAGACATTATAGACACCGACTGAAACCAGATCCGCATGGCCGCTCCGCATGGTATCTATGAGGAGCGGTACGTCCTCGAGCGTCATGCGTTCGTCGGCATCGATGATAAGGACCCATTCAGATGTGGCCTGCTCAATGGAGGAATTCCGGTGAGCGGAGAAATCATCGGCCCATGGCTGTTCGAGTACCTTCGCGCCATACTGGCAGGCGATTTCAATCGTTCGATCCGTGGAGCCGGTATCGACAACAATGATTTCATCGACCCAGTCGCGAATCGATTCCAGACAACCCGCCAGGAGCTGCTCCTCGTTCCTGACGATCATGCATGCCGAGATCGTGGGCCGAATGAGCAGATAGTCGCGGAGCATGGTCAGCTCCTGCATGTCGTGGCAGCGTTCCAGGCCGCGGTCGACCACTTCAGCGGCTTCGTCGCGGCGACCCTGCCGGACGAGCGCCCGCACCAGGCCGACATGGGCCGGGACCGAGCTGCTGTCGAGATTGGCCGCACGGCGGAAGGCCTCGATCGCTTCCTCATCTCGCTGTAACTGCAGGTATGATTCGCCCAACCAGACATAGGCGCGGGAACGATAGGTGGCGTCGACAAACAATCCCGTCGGCAGCGGCCCGGCTTCTCCCTTCCGTGTGCGGTCAAGAAAATCGCGGGCTATTGGAATGACCCGTTCGTATTCGCGCATGGCGTAGGCGACCTGGGACGACAAATAGAGCCAGTCAGAACCGACCTCCGCACGGTCGGCGGCGATGGCAATGAGCTGTTCGGCCCTATCGTATCGCCGGGCAGCTACATGGCCACAGGCCAAAAGCAATCGGATGCGGTCGCGCTGGACAGAATCGAGCGTAGGCGAATCGGGGTGGAAGGAGCAGAGTATCTCGGGGATCGCGGTTTCCAGACCGTGCCTGGCGCAATGCTCGGCCGCGTCGAGGGCGGCGCTCAGGTCGTCCGGATCGGCTTTGAGCCGGCTCCTGAGATCCGGCGGCAGGTGCTCAAGTGAATCATGCGGCGGGGTCATCGATATCCTATTTCTCTTCAAGCGCGACAATCCTGACGGAGCCGGATTTCAGTAAATGAGTCCGTGTCTGGCTCAGACTTCGGCCAGCTCCTCCGCGCGGACACGGCGCCTTGGGGCGGCAGTCTGCTCGGTGGCTTCCATAACCGAGTGCTGCACCTGGTAACGGGAATTTACCAGCACGAGCTGCTTGGCCTTGTTATTGGCGGTGTTGATCAGGATGGGACCCTGCAGGTTGGCGGTTATGTCTTTGGTCCTCTTGATGATGGTCAGTATGACATAGGTCTCGACCGACGCCGGGTCGTCTACGTCGAGCTCGGCGATTTCCTGTGAGTTGATTTCGATTCGGTAATCGGGGAAAAAGAGCAGCGGGTTCATTACCAGGAAAGCGACATCGGTGTCCTCCGTCGACTGCATGAGTAGAAACGGCGCCAGTTCCTCGACCTCGACCAGGCAGAAAAACCTGAGCTTCTCAAAACCGAGTATCGGCCGCTCCATGGTGATGATCTTGTTGTCCGGCACTTCGAGAGTGCCGAATCTCTTGCTTGTCATTATCATTGGGTGCACCCCTTCCAGTCTATTTACCGCATGAAGTCGAGCAGGCTCGGCTGAATTATCCTCGCGGCCGCGGCCAGCGCCGCCTGGTAGCTGTTCTCACGCGTGGCCAGTTCAGTTATGACCTTGGTCATGTCAGCGTCTTCCTCCTCGGCCAGCAGCCTGGTAAAGCCGAGCTCCATGTCGAGCAGGCGATCGGCCGTGCCGTCGAGACGCTGGAAATTCGTGCCTATCGAGGCGCGAGATTCGAGTGACGAAGTGATTGCGTCATCGAAATGACGCACCATCCGGTTAACGCCCTCAAGGTCGTCGTCGCGCAGGGCGTTCGCGAGAACCATAAACGCACCCATCATGTCACTGGCGCCGAAAAGGCCCATTTGCTTGGCCACCCGCCCGCCCTCGACATCCTCGATAGTGAAGGATCGATAAGGATCGTTGTTCACGATCTGTATGCCCCGACCAGAACTGTTCAACGTGGCAGTTACGTCGAGGGCCGAATTGTTGATATTGTCAATTAGGTCCTGTACCGTCACGATCGCGGGATCCGACGGGTCGACCGTATGGCGGGCATTCCCCTGCGATAGCACGAAACGGCCACCGTCGAAACCGAGGCCGTTGCGAAGATCAGTGAGGTCTGTAGTCAGGGTCAGACGGGGATCGAGATCGGAACCGGACTGGTCGTACAGGTAGTCACCGGCGATACCCAGCCCTGCCGCAGCGCTGCCGATTGTGTCGGCAATCGTGAACGAGGCCCCGGCCTGGAGGCTCTCGCCCACAAGCTGGGCGCCGACAAATCCGAGAATCCCCAGATTAGAGGCTGTCAGGTCATTGGCTGATGCGTTTTCTATGGTCAATCCGAGCGGCGGCCCGGTGGTGTCGTTAATCACCAGGCCATTGCCCGCAGCGTTGATACCCATCGTAACATTGCCAAGCCCCTCAGATGTCATCTTCGCGTTGAATGCCGAAATGACTTCTCCTACGGTGGTGGCGTCAGAGAGGTCGACGTATACATCAACCGAGGTGCCATTAGTGACCCTGATAGTGCCGCTTGTCAGGTCGACACCGGCGCCGTCGTGTAGGCGGTCGATCTTTGTGGCTGTAGATATCTGCCCGCTTGGAGTCGTGTCTATGCGCAAGCTGTTGCGGTCGGGGCTAAGGCTGACAGTAACAGTGGCATCCATCCCCGCGGCGGCGAGACCGGCATTGATCCGTGCAACTGCTTCTCCTACCGTTGTGATCGGCGGCGCAGCGGCGAGATCGATTGTAGCCGATACACCGACCAGGTTTTGATCGGTGATGGTAATGGTGCCGGTTGTCAGATCGATACCGGAACCAGCGTTCAGGTCGCTAATGAGCGTCGCATTGGTGACCGCGACATTGAGGTCAGCGTCTTCGCCGAGGATCGATAACGGCTTGAGAAAGACTTCCGCGCCGGTAAGGTTGATACCCTGCCGCACCCGCGATTCGATTTCAAATTCTATCCGACCGTCATCACCCAAATAGGTCACCCCATGGTTGCCGATCTGGAACGGCGACAGCTTGGTGCGGAAGCCCGAAAACACCTGGCGGCCTCCAATCTTGGAATCGCTCAGTTGAACCAGGCGGTCGAAAATAGCGTCGACATCACTCGCGGCGGCGCGGCGCTGCGACGAATCATAAGTATCGTTCGACATGGCCAGCGCGACGTCTTTGGCTTCGGTCAGAAGGACCTTGACGTCATCGAGGATACTGTCATAGTTGGCGAGCCAGTTCTGTCCCTGGCTGACGTTCTCCTGGAATTGGGTAATCTTGGAGAGTTCGGTTCGATAATTGAGGTCGCGCAGAGTACCGATTGGGTCGTCCGACGGTTGGTTGATCCGCCGCCCCGACGACATCTGCCCCTGGAGCGTCAAAAAACGCCGCAAGGCCAACTGCACGTTAAAAACCACCTGGCTTTGAAGCATGTTGTTGGTGACTCGCATGGCGTGCTAACCCCTGATATTGCGACCGGTGAGGGATCGGGTATCCATATCATCCGCCCTGTTGCGAGTTGGGCGGGTGGTCCTTGAAATCGACCACCGAGCCTTTCTTCTTGTCCGCGTCGCCGGCAATCTTGTCCTTGATAATCTTGACCATGCCAAGCAGGTCGGACTTCACGTTGCCGACCGCCTTGCGGTTCTCCTGCTGAATCTTGACGTATATCTCCTCGCGATGGACAACCACATCGCTCGGAGCGTCAATGCCAAGGCGAACCTGCCGACCACGAATGCCCAGCACCGACACGCGGATGCTGTCGCCGATGGTGATCGATTCGCCTAACTTCCTTGTTAGTATTAACAAACCACCCTCCGTGGTGAACGATTCCCCGCAGTGCGGAGAATCAAGTTTCTATCCCACAATACCCATCTTGCTGATCACCGTGTCCAATGCTTCATCCATGACCGTGATCACCCGCGAGGCGGCGTCGAAAGCGTGCTGACTCTTGATGAGATTGGCCATCTCTTCGTCGAGAGAGACACCCTGCACGGATTGACGCTGGTTATCGATCTGGTGGGTGATCAGTTCGAAATTGCCGTTAAACGAGGTCGCCTCGCGCGCCTCGACGCCCAGTCCGCCGACCAGGTTTTGATAAAACTGGTTGATCGTGGAGGTCTGGCCCGACATGACCAGTGATTCGCGCAGATCGGCCAACAGGGCGGCAACCCGGCCGTTGCTGCGATCGTCGGGGTTGGACGAATCCGACGCCGCAATCTTGTTCTTGTCGAGAATGATCTCCGCGTTGAGACGCAGATTTCCGGCATCGGTGAACGCCGGATCAAAGAAATTCACGCCGGTGGAACCGTCGAGACCGTAGCCCGCCGCATGAATGGCGTTGACCTGCTCGACAATCGTCCGCGCCAGGCGGTTAAGTTCATTCAGATATCTCGGAATGACTTCATCGCGAGTTTCAATCAACCCGGCGATCCTGCCGTTGATGTTCTTAAGGCGGTATTTCGAGCCTGCCCACACCATCGTGTGAGTGACTTTCTCGCCGTCGCGCTCCGTTTCGACTCCGATCTTGAACGATGAGTTACCGTCGACCAGCAACATGCTGCCCATGTACACTGTCGCGGTGCCGTCCCGCTGCTCGGCGACATTGACATCGACAACTGCGGCCAGTTCATCGATCAGCCGGTCCCGCATGTCTCTCAAATCGTTCGCCTTGGAGCCGTCTAATTCCGTGCGCTTAATCTGCTGGTTGAGGCGGGCAATTTCGGCGGTGGCTTCGTTCACTTCCGATACGTAGCCTTCGAGATCGCGGTCGGTCGCGCGCTGCTGCTCCTCCAGACTGGTAGCCAGGTTTTTGATGGCGTTCATCAGTTGACGGGCGCTGGCCAGTACACTCGAGCGGTGGCCGCTGTTCTCGGCGTCGGTGGATAACGCCGACCAATCATTCCAAAACTGATCGAGGAGCTCGTTTAGAGACCCGTCCTGCGGCTCAGAGAAAATCCCCTCGATCTGCTGCAGAGCTTTGTCTTTGTAAGACCAGCGGCCGAGATCTTTCTGCGCTTCCCGGAACTGCTGACCGAGGAACAAGTCGCGCACATGGTAGACATCGTCGACAGTCAGCCCGGTGCCGACCGGCCCGTTGACGGTCATCTCAGGGTAGGAGGTCGAAATGCGCACCCGCTGGCGGGTATAGCCCGGAGTATCGACATTGGCGATGTTATGGCCGATGGTCTGCAGGCTGGCCTGGTGGCCAATCAGCGCCCGCTTGCCTAATTCCAATCCCTGGAACAGTCCCGGCATCAGATCCTCCTGTCCACCGCCACCACGGCGCCGTCCTGCGCAGCGGCGCCCGTGCGACCGTAAGTCTTGCCCGGGGCGTGCAGGCGGGAGAGCATTCTCATTGTCCGTGAGATGAATTCGCGCGAACGGTTCAAGAGCATGGCATTGGTGTTGCGGGCGTCGGAGATGCGGTCATTCAGGCTTAGAACCGCCTCGCGCAGGCGAATCAGGCGCTGCGACTGGTCCTCGTCGGCGTATTCCAGCAGCCGCGTGACCGTCACGTCCCCGACTATCGTGTTCGCCTCCTTAATGGCGGCGACTATCTGATCGCGACGGTGATCCAGGGCGCGGCACTCGACCAGTTTCTGCTGCTGCAATTGTGTGATCTGGTTGAGACGCTCGGTGTCATTGGCGACAAGCGCCTCCTTTTGGCAGTCCAGAAGGCGCAGAAACTCCTCGAACAGGAGCGCTTCATCGTTGATGATCTGTATGAGCTGGTTGATCATATCCCATGCACCAGGCGACATCCTATAGGCTTATTGTCGACTTCGGGTGTGGCCGGCTTTAGGCTTATGGCCCAACTATTTGCCCTCGGTCTGTTTGATTGTCTCGGTCACACGCCGCACGTATTCCCGGGTTTCCTTGAAAGGCGGGATTCCGTCGTGCCTCTCCACGTTGGCGGGACCGGCATTGTAGGCCGCCAGAGCCAGTTTGAGGTCGCCGAAACGGTCCAGTAGACGGCGCAAATACCGGCTTCCGGCGCGGATATTCTCGGCCGGGTCGAACGGATCGGCCACTTTCAGATCCTGTGAGGTGGAATCGGCTAGTTGCATGAGTCCCTTGGCGCCGGACGGCGATACGGCGTGCGGATTGCCGCTCGATTCGACTTTGATTACCGACGCAATCAGCACCGAATCAAGCTGCGTCTCACGGGCGGCCTTGTCGATCAAACGGCCGTATTTGGCTATGATCGGATCTCCCTGGACTATGCGGCGGGTCGCCGACGGCGGCAGGGCCCGCTTAGGACGATCCAGCGAAACCATTTCGGGCCTGCGATGAGCCGACGGCAGTGGGATCTCAGGTTTGGGCTTCACCGGGGTGGCGGCTGCCGGCGGCTTAAGTGGTTTGAGCGTGGGAACGTTCGGTTTTTGCTCAAACTGCGCGTCGATCATTTTCTCCATCGAGCGGTAGAGCAGTTCAGATATGGAGTTGTGTCCGCCGAAGGTCGCCTTGCGGGCGATTTCCATGTCAAAGATCTCGGTGAAGGCGTCTTTGCCCATGCCGCCCGACAGCGCAGTTTCGCCTGACAGTGAATTCTCCGGTATTGTCTGGCGCATGGTCTTGAGCATCTGGTAGATGAAGAACGATTCGAACTCTTTGGTGGCTTTGCGAAGACGCGCCTTTTCCGATTCGATAGTCCCGTTGGCCGGGGGTCGAAGTTTTTCGACACCTGCGCCGACGCTCCCCTTTTGGGCAATTATCTTTATCGGTGAGGCCATCAGAGAACCACAAGTTCAGCCCTCAGCGCGCCAACTTGCTTTAGCGCCTGGAAGATAGCTATGATATCGCGAGGTGTGGCGCCGATTTTGTTCAGGGCGCCGGCCACGTCCGAGAGGGTTACCGATTCTTCAAGGTTTACCACGCGAGCGTTTTCCTGTTCGACAGCTATCGAAGGTTGTGTGGTCACCACGGTTTCGCCCCCGGAAAACGGCTCCGGCTGTGATATTATGGGACGCGACTGAATGTTAACCGTGATCGTACCGTGGGCGACCGCCACCGGTTCAATTGTGACGTGCTGTCCGGCTACTATCGTGCCGGTCTTTTCATTGATGACCACTCTCGCAACGTTGTCCGGAACTATTTGCAGGTGGCCGATATCGGACATGAATTTGGAACGGAGGGTCGGATACATGATGCTGTCCGGCACCACCACTTTTATGGAGCCGCCGTCCTGCGGATATGCGACATTGCCGTATTTGATGTTGATTCGCTCGGCCACTCGATGCGCGGTGGTAAAGTCGGGATTGGTCAGGGACAGGTAGAATTCGCGATCTGAGCCGGGCTGCGGCGTCAGTGGTTCGGTGATCTTGCCGCCGCCGGGAACGCGCCCGACCAGCGTATAGTTGTTGACGATTTTGTTGCCTTCGTCCACCTGCACGTTGAAACCGCCAATCGACACCGGCCCCTGCGCGGTGGCTCTTACGATGCCATTGGGATCGGCAAGCTGGGTCATCAAGAGCGTGCCCCCCTGGAGCGAGCTGGCATCGCCTATTGACGATACGGTGATATCGAAATACGATCCCGCCGTATACTGACTCGAGATTTTGCCGGTCACAATGACTGCGGCGATATTCTTGACCTTGAGTTTGTCCACGTCGACAGTCAGGCCCATCCGCTGCATCATGTTGGCCAGCGAGCGGGCTGTAAACTGCGATCCGGTGCCGTCGCCGGTACCGTCGAGACCGATCACCAACCCATACCCCAGCAGCTCTACTTCCTGCTGATCCTGGAAGGCACAGATGTCCTTGATGCGTACTTTCTCGGCGTAAACGAAATCATTTAGCCAGAAGACAAGTGTGATAACGATTGCCAACCCGGCCGGGCGACAAAGCAATGAAGTAACCGCATTGGACATGGCGCCTCCTAGAAGATCCAGTTGATCAGACGGGTGAAGAAACCGGGGCGGGAGCCGGTGCTGGCGTTACCCTTGCCGGTGTAGGAGATTTCGGCATCGGCGATCAGGTGCGATTCGACCGTATTATCCGGCGTGATGTCCTTGTTTCTGACCACGCCGGAGACGTAAATCGATTCCTCATCGCCATTGATTCCGATGACGCGGTGTCCTTCGACTATCAGGTCGCCGTTGTTCTTGACTCCGACTACCGTAACTGTAATACGCGCCCGAATATTACCGGCCCGGATATTCTCGCCCTTGCCGTCGAACTTGTTGCTGTTATCCGCCTTGGCGCCGAACATCGGGATAAAATCCAGCGAGCCGATGCCGGGCCCTCCGGACGTGTTGATCTTGGTGCTTTTCTCGGTCTTGGTCTCGACCTGGTTGGAGGCGCGGTTTTGCTCGACAATCAGCACGGTCAGCACATCACCCACTTTGTGCGCCTTGATGTCGGAGTACAATGATTGTCCCTTGCCGAAATCCTGACCGCGGACTTTCAACGAAAACGGCAGCAATAAGAGGGCTGCCAGCAGAATGAGCAGGCGTTTGAAGTTCATTTAGAAATCCTCGATTCCAATTCGCTCATGGATTTACCTGGACGGTCTTGCCCGAGGCCACGGTGGCCATGATGACCTTCCCCGAGGCCCGGTTTTTTACTCGCACCCTATCACCAATCAGCCCCGATTCGAGCGCCTCTCCCGGCGCAGTAATGCTGCCCCACTCATCCGAATAGACTATGGTCACTTCGCCGCCGATTTCGACTGTCGGAATCGGTTCAATCGCCGCAGCGGTGAGGATACTCCCCACCCGAAGATTGCGTTTCGCCCGTTGTCCCGGAAGTTCGTCCAGCGAAATCACCGGCTGCTCCCGCAGGTTGGTGATGTCGAATCGCTTTAGCTCGACGTTTGATTCAGTCAGAAGATCGTGCCGCTGGATTTTGTCGGTGCATACCAGCACGTCGGCGAATTTGCTGATGCGCAGGCGCACCTGGCCGCGTTCGATCAAAGCGCTGTCACGTTTTATTTCCACGATCAGCGTGAACGGCCCGATCGGGGCCGACTGAGTGAGCGGCCGCAGGTTTAGATCGGACGTGTTTACGAGCCGGGTCTTCAGTTGATTGGCGACTACCTCGACTGTGTACTGGGCGGTATCGAGCTGGTAGCGATCGCGCACCAGTTGCACGACCGCCTGACCAGTTTCTGCCGGCATGACCTCCTGACACAGGACTACCAGCAGCCCGAGTACGATCTTAAGCCATCCGTGGCGTGAGAGCATGACTATCTCTTCAGGTTATTGGCGATCTGCGACATATCATCGGCAGTCTGAATCGCCTTGGAGTTCATCTCATAGGCCCGCTGGGCGACAATCATGTTGACCATCTCGTCGACCACCTGCACGTTGGACATCTCCAGGTATCCCTGGTTAGTGCGGCCCAGCCCGTTCTGGCCAGGGGTATCGGTGATCGGATCCCCTGAGGCGCTGGTCTGTATCAGCACGTTGCGGCCTATCGCGGCGAGACCTGCCGGATTGACAAAGCGGGCCAGCTCGAACTGGCCGATCTGCGACGGCTCATCCTGCCCGAACTGCTGCACCTCGATAATGCCGTCCTGCCCTACCGAGATAGATGTGGCGTCTTCGGGTATGGTGACTTCCGGCAAAACGAAGTATCCGTCCGAGGTAACCAACTGACCCTCGGCGGACATCTTGAAGGCGCCGTCGCGGGTGTACCCAGTGGAACCATCGGGCAGACGGATCTGGAAGAAACCGTCACCCTCGATAGCGACGTCCAGCGGATTGGAGGTCATCGACAGATCGCCGGTGGAGAATTCACGGACGGTGGCCGCAGGGCGTGTGCCGTAGCCGATCGCCAGGCCGACGGGAACGGCGGAACCAATCGCCGAGGCTACGCCCGGCCGCCGGTAGTTCTGGTACAACACGTCCTGAAACTCGAGCTTGCTCCGCTTGAAGCCGGTCGTGTTGACGTTGGCCAGGTTGTTGGCGATGTTGTCAACATTCATCTGCTGACTGCTCATGCCGCTGGCGGCGGTTCTCATCGCTTTTATCATATCAGCACTCCTGTGTGAGTATTCCGATCAGTTATCCCTTGCCGGCCACCTTGTTCATCAGGTGGTCGAGCGTGGTATCCTGTGTCTGGAGAGCGCGGGCGTTAGCCTCGTATTCGCGGTAGGCGACAATCATGTCGACCATCTCCCCGACTATGTCAACGTTGGATGTTTCCAAATAGCCCTGGCGGACGGTCGCCCAGAGCGACGGCAGCAGTTGCTCGCCCTCCGGAACGGCGAAAAGCGACCCGCCGATGCGCTGCAACCGGTCGAGATCGGCCAGGGTTTTGGGCACTATTCGGCCGACAGAGACACCATCGGATTGGACATCGCCGTTCTGTGAGACTGAAAGGGTGCCGTTCCCCACCTGAAGCGGGCCACCCTCGCCGACCAAACGGAAGCCACCCGGGAAAGCGAGAAAGCCCTCGTTGTCCACTACGAATGAGCCGGAACGTGTGAGGACTGTCGCGCCCTCGGGCGTTTGCAACGTGAAGAAACCGTCGCCATCGATCGCCAAATCGAGAGGGTTATCGGTCTTGTCGAACACCCCCGGGGTGTGATCGACCCGGATATAGCTGGCGACTGATTTCTCCCAATCCGACTTCCTGGGGCGAACTTTGCCCTCGGCGCGCGCCAGTTCCTTGACAAACATCACGTTCTTCTTGAATCCGGTGGTGCCGGCGTTGGCAATGTTGTGCGCGATAGCATCCTGCCTCTCCATGCGCGGCAGCATGCCGTTGGCTGAACGGTAAATGCCCTTAATCATAGTTTTCTCCGTCCCCCACATTGCACCGGCCGTGCCGAACAAACGACGCGCGCGGGAAGCCGATGACCGATATGGAGTTGGGATCAATGATTCAGACTGTGTTGACGAGTTAGTCGGCGCTTTTCGAGAAGTTGTTTCTTGAGTGGACGGAAGATTTTTCTATGTCGTCGTCGAACCCTTGGGCGACTCCACGTGGGTCCTCGGACGAGAAACCACTCGCCGCCCAAGAAGGTCATGCTTGGTTTTCGTTCGCACGATCAGCTTATCGACTGCGGCGTGAAAGCTGGCCTCGTTACATGGTTCGCCGTTGGATTTCATGTAGAGCGGGCAGTCGGTCTTGTAACCGTAGCACTGCTGCGCCTCGCCCAGATAGCAGTCGCGAACATAGGCACAGCGCACCGGGTTCTTAATAACGAGACTCTTCCTCATTCCGTAATGATCGGCTGGGTTGCCCAGCTTCTGAAGGTGCGCAAAGGTTGAACAGCATACACCCGGATCCGCCGGCGCGACGTTAGGAATCCGATTGCGCAATCCACCCCCGGCCCCATCTTGGGCTGTCTTCTCCTCCCGCCGAGTGCCCCCTGTTCTGCCCATGTACACGGCGTCGCCCCAATCGGTTAGGGCGTTATACTTATCGTGACAGAAGCGGCGAAACAGATTATCTTCCGGCTGTGGCCCGGCGCACGGTATTTGCTGGAAAGCGCCTTTAGTCGGCAGACAAACGTATGAGACTTTTTGGATCGCTTTTGATATCGGCGGCGCTGGCTTGCCCGGGCGTGGTACTTGCGCAGGCGGGCGTCGATCCCGGTATCCCCGACACGGTTCGCGTTGACTCGGTGACCGCATTTGTGACGGGCATCGGCATAGTGCCGGTCCGGTTCACCAATGACGAGAACCTCACAACGATCGAAGTAACGCTCAGGCACACTTCGAGCGAGATAACGATAGACTCCTTCTCTTTCGTGGGTGGCCGGCTTGATTCGGCCTTCTTTACCAAAGAAGCGCTTATCAACACCGATTCCAATATCGTCACCATTCTGGGGCTGGCATTCGGTACTCCAATTTCGCCGGGGCAGGGCCTGCTGGGAAAGATATATCTCTCCTATTCGCAGACAATCCTGCCTCAGAGCGTAGAGATAGACAGCACGCTCTGGCAGGTCGGCCCGATTCAGCACTCCACCAGCATGCGAGCCGCGGGCACGGCGCAGAGTTTCAAGCCGCAATTTATCCCCGGTTTCTTGACCCTGGTCGAAAGCCCGGCTAGTTTTGATTCCGTGTGGGTGGCCGACGTACAGGTGGTGCAAGGAAATCCGGTGGCGCTCGATGTGTTCGCGTTCAACGAACGCAACTTAGCCCAGATCGCGCTGGCTCTCGACTATGGGAGCACTGATCTCACGCTTGATTCGGTCACATTCACCGGCACGCGCAGCGAAACTGCGCCGACAAAAACAGTCCAACCGCAAACCGGTCAGCACAAAGTGTACACGGTTATCGAATTCGCCAATGATTTGCCGCTGCCGCCCGGGTCGGGCGTAGTGGCGCGCCTGCGCTTCACGGCTGCAGCCAACACGCCGGTCGGTGTCATTGTCGTCGACTCGACCACTGTAGGCATCATCAGCAACACCCGTTTTTTGCTAACCCCTGCCGACGGCAGTATCTCGTTTGTGCCGCTATTTAGTCCGGGCAGTATCACAGTAACTGCGGCTACTGACGTCGATATTATCACTGATGACGGCAGCCTGCCTGAAACTTACAGCCTGTCTCAGAACTACCCCAACCCGTTTAATCCGTCGACGACCATTGAATTGAGCCTGCCGCGCGCCGGACGCGCTTCGATCGAAGTGTTCAACGTGCTCGGCCAATCGGTACGCACGCTGATCGACGGGGACCTTCCGGTGGGGACACATCGGGTGGTTTTTGACGGCCGTTCCGACCAGGGCGCGATGCTTGCCAGCGGGGCTTACTTCTATCGCCTGACCGCAGGGGAGTTTGTCGAGACCCGGAAGATGATGCTGGTGAAGTAAGCGTCAGGGCCCTTATTCCAAAGCAATGGGACCGTTGAAAAAGCCCATCGTAGTGTCATTGCGAGTGGAGATGCGCCGCGTCCAAGCGGTCCCATCGTAGCGCGGCAATCTCAACATGCTATGTAGGTGCAGATCGAGATCGCCACGGCTGCGCCCGCCCTGCAAGAGCCGGGCGGGGTGAGCCTCGCGATGACGTATCCGAGGGTTATTCAACACTCCCCAAGCCCTGGGACACCAGGCACCACCGACCAGCAAATGTCAGCTCTTATGGCGACGGAAGGCTGTGACCGCGACCTCATCAAGCTGCTTCTGCTCTTGCTTCTCCAGCTCCCGTCGGTGGCGTAATTGCTGCTTATCTTTCAGCAGTTCGTACATCTTGCGGTCACGAGCAGCCTCGACCAGTTTCTGGCGCTTTCGCTCGGCTTCTGTTTCCAGCCCGTGAAGCAGATTGGTACCCGCCATGCGTTGCCGTTTCAGTTTCACGAGATACCGTGAACAGACCAGCGCCTCGGCCACGGATATCCGCCCGCTCAGGCGTCGTCTTTGATAGTCGAGCGTGTCCACTCGCTCGTGGTCTATTCCCAGCAGCAGGTCTTTCTGCCTAACAACCTCGTGTACCGCCGCAGCGTGGTCCTTTTGGCGCTCCTTTTCCCGATGCTGCCTGATTTTCAGTAGCGGCTCAAGCCGAAACTTGAATCTTTTGGCTGCCACTGTTTACCCCACTAAGTACTTCTTTGAGCCTGGCGACGACCTGGGTATGGTCACACTGTTCGTAGATTCCCTGGCGAAACAGTTCCCGAAGCGGTCCGATTTTCTCAATGGCCCGGTCGATACGCGCGTTCGATCCCCTCACATAAGCGCCGATATTGATCAGGTCCTCGGCTTCGGCGTAGATCGACATGATTTCCCGCACCTCGCCGGCCAGCCGGATTTCTTCATCGGTTGATACTTCCTTCATCAGTCGGGATATCGAATCGAGACAATCCACCGCGGGATACAGATTCAAAGATGCCAATCGCCGCGACAGGGCTACGTGGCCGTCGAGAATCGAGCGGACCGCGTCCGAGATCGGTTCATTGAAATCGTCCGCTTCGACCAGTACCGCGTACAGGCCGGTGATGGAACCGTGAGAGTCGCAACCGGCCCGCTCGAGCAAACTGGGCAGCAACGAAAAGACTGATGGCGTATATCCCTTCGTAGCCGGCGGCTCGCCCACCGCGAGACCTATTTCGCGCTGGGCGATGGCCACGCGGGTGATCGAGTCCATCAGCAGCAAGACGTCTTTACCTTGTTCTCGGAAATACTCGGCAATCGCCGTGGCCACCATCGCACCTTTAATTCTGATAAGCGCCGGCTGGTCGGAACTGACTGCCACAACAACGGAGCGCTTGAGACCCGCCTCGCCGAGGTCGCGCTCAATGAACTCATTCACTTCGCGTCCGCGCTCGCCCACGAGAGCGATTACGTTCACATCGGCCGAGGAATTGCGCGCGATCATACCCAGCATTACCGATTTTCCCACTCCGGAGCCGGCGAATATGCCCATCCGCTGCCCCTTGCCGACAGCGGCCATGATGTCGATCACTTTGATGCCGGTGCGAATCGGTTGAGTGATGCGGCGACGGCGCAGCACGGGGATCGGGTTCGAGGATACGGATCTTGTGATTCCGGTCGCGATCTGCCCGCGGCCATCCAGGGGCTGGCCCAGCCCGCCCAGGATTCGCCCAATCAGCCCGGGACCTACCGGAATGCGTAGTTGATCCGATGTCGACGTGACTATCGCACCAGGATTAATTCCGGTGATCGGGCCATAGGGCATCAGCAGCAGGCGGTCATCGCGAAAGCCGACCACCTCGGCCATGACGCTGGTTCCGTCGTGATTTTCTATCTGACAGAGCCGACCGATAGAAATGGCCGGGCCGGCGGACTCGATGACTAAGCCGACGACCTGCGTTACTTTGCCGAACTGTTTGATCGTGCTGGCACGTTCGATCCGGTCGGCATACATTTCGTACGGGACATGGCTCACGCGCCCTCCGCGCTGCCGCACAGGATGTTTTCGATCACGTCGAACTGCGACGTCAGCCGCGCGTCGATATCGCCCGTCGGAGTCTCGATAAAGCAGCCTCCCACGCGAACCCTGGGATCAGCCTCGAAACGGAGGTCCTTGATCGACGTGGAACCTGAGAGAAACCGGTTCATCGACTGCTCCATCAGGGGCAGGTGGTCGGGGTGCACCTTGATACACAGGCGCGAGCGGTCAACCAGTTGATTGATCACTCCCTCGATCATGGCCAGGGTTGCCTCCTGGTCGATCTGGAGCCCGTCGAACGTCACCTTCCGGCTGATCTTGACCACCAGCTCGAGAATCTTCTGGCGCGCCTCGTCGAGCAGTTCGGCGCGTCGGCCAACCGCGTCTTCGATTGCTTTTTCGAATTGGCGCAGCACCTTGCGGGCTTCCTCAAGTCCCTTTTCCAAGCCGGCCTGGTGGCCGGATTCATACCCCTGGCGGCGCGCCTGTTCGCAGTCGGCGCGGAGTTTTTCCTCCAGTTTGCGGACCTCCGTAATCGGTATCAGCTTGGCGCCCTCGGGGGTAGTTACCAGTGACACCTGGGGGAACAACTGCCCCAGGCGCTGCTCAGCTTTTGCCTCGGCGAGTGCATCGTGCTGCTTTTCACCGATGAAAACGGCCGGAGCCTCGAGCGCGTATCGTATGAGTCTAGACAATGATATCCTCTTTGCCGCCGCGGCCGGAGATGATGATCTGGCCCTCTTCCTCGAGACGGCGCACCGCCTCAACAATACGCCCCTGGGCCGCCTCGACATCGGATAACCTGGTCGGCCCCATGAATTCCATCTCTTCCTTGATCATGATGGACACACGCTCGGAGACGTTGGCGAAAATCTTGTTCTTGACCTCTTCGCTTGCCGCCTTGAGCGCGGTAGACAGATCTTTGGTTTCCACTTCCTTGAGGAGCCGCTGAATCGAGCGATCGTCGAGCAATACCAGGTCGTCGAAGACGAACATCATGTTTTTGACCTCGGCGGCCAGATCGGAGTCCTCAGCCTCCAACGATTGAAGGATGTTCTTCTCCGCGGTCGTGTCTATGAGATTGAGGATTTCGGCAATCGCCTTGGCCCCACCGGATACCGACAGATCGCGGGCTGAATCGCCGCCGAAATGGTGTTCGAGCGTGCCCTCGACTTCTTTCAATGTCTCTGGCGAAATTTTCTCCATCGTCGCAATACGGAGGGCGACTTCGGATTGCAGCTCCGGCGCCAGCTCCGAAAGAACCGCCGCCGCCTGCTGGGGATTCAGTTGTGTCAGTACCAATGCTGTGGTCTGGGGATGTTCGTTTTGGAAAAAGCCGCTGAGCTGTTTGGGATCGATATCTTTCAACAGCGAGAATCCTTTGGTGACGAAAGTGGATTCGAGACGCTTCATGATTTCCCGGGCTCTTGCCGCGCCCACTGCCTTTTCGAGAATCTCCGACGCGAAGTCAACACCGCCCTGCGAGATGTACTGCCGGGCCATGAAGATGTTGTAGCATTCTTCGACAACCTTGTTTTCGATCTCGGCCGGCACGTCGCGAAGGTTGGCGATTTCGATGGTAATCGCTTCGAGATCGCCCTCGGACATGCCCTTCAGCACATGAGCGGACACCTCAGGGCCGAACGCAACCAGGGCGACAGCCGCCTTCTGAATCGGGGTCATGGATTCGTAGTTCATGCGTCACCTACTCGGCCATGATGGTTCTGATTACACGAGCCATCTCTTCCGGTTTCTCCTGGGCAGTCTTCTGCATCTGGTCGACCAGGGTGGGGCGGCGTTTGTCCGGAATTATCGGAGGCGCCTCCTCATGTTCCTGCATCACCGGACCCAGAGGTTTCGGCGCAACGTGCCGGGCCGGCGTGAGATTCGCCAGCGCCCCAAAGAGCTTGCTCGATTTGCGCTTGAGGTAGAGAAGCGCGAGAATGGCCAGCGCCACCAAAAGGACTTTCTTGCCGATATCCACGTAGAATTCCCGCATGTACATCGCGTCAAGAGCGTCCCTGTCGGCTATCAGGTTATTACGGTCAAACGGCATGTTGACAATTTCAAGCTGGTCGCTTCTTTCGCCGTCGAAACCGATAGCCGTGCGCACAATGGATGCGAGCTGATCAAGCTCTTCCTGCGGACGCGGCTGATAGACCGATTCCATCACACCCTCGGCGTTTTCGACCTCGGTGTACCTGCCATCGACCATGACCGCCACTGAGAGACGCTGGATTCCGCCGACAGCATCGATCATGTGCTCAACGGTCTTATTGATTTCGTAGTTGGTAACGGTAGTTTCTGTGTTCTCCTCAGCCAGGGATTCGCTTGTCTCGGCGGCTTTGTCGCTGTTGCTGTTGTTCGACTTGGTGCGTTCCTCGCTGCGTATCGTCGCAGAGTTGGGGTCATAAATCTCCGACGTTCGCTCCAACTGCTGAAAATCCAGCTCGGCGGTAACCCTGACCGCGGACTTTCCGTCGCCCAGAACGCCGTCGAGCAGAGACTGTGCTTTGTCTTCAAGATATTGCTCGACGTTCTTGCGCACTTCCATCTGTGAACCGGAGAGGCCCGCGACGGGGTCGTCGGGTTGACCCGATGACAGCAAATTCCCGTCATAGTCCAAAACTGCGATATTCGACGGTTTCAGACCCTCTACCGAGGCCGCCACGAGATGGGTGATGCCGCTGATTTGCCGCTTGGTGAGCGTGGCGTTACCAGCCAGTTTCAACACCACCGACGCGGTTGCTTCTTTCTTGTCCTCGCGGAACAGACGCTCCTTGGGCATCACTATATGCACCCGGGCGGCCTGGACCTCGCTTAGCTCGGTAATCGTACGGGTCAGCTCACCCTCGAGCGCTCGGCGGAAGTTCAGGTTCTGGAGGAAATCGGTCATGCCGAGGTTGTTTTGATCGAAAAGCGAGTAGCCGATATTCCCGGACTTGGGAATCCCTTCCGAGGCAAGCGAAATCCTCGTCTTGTAGACCTCGCCTGACGGAACCTCGATTGATCGGCCGTTGTCAGCCAGGCGATATGGTATCTGTTTGTCGTTGAGATAGTTGATGATCTCGCCGGCCTCAGCCTCGTCGATATCGGAGTATAGCCGCGAGTAGGAGGCTTCGTTGACCCATCCCACCACCACGACAATCCCGATAATCGTGCCGGCCACGATGCCCAGGAGCATCATGACCTGGCTGGCTGTCATACGACCGACAGTCTGCGCGACATTCTTAAATGTGTCTTTCAGGAACTCCATAAGATTTCCTATATCTTCATGTCACCGGCCATCCATGGCCGATAAGCGAAGTCATTGCCGATGATTACAGCGGCATTTTCATAATCTCGTTGTAGCCGTCGACCAGGCGATTACGAATCTCCAGAAGCAGGTCCATCGAAATCCCAGCCTCCTCGGCCTTGATCATCATCTGGTGCAGTTCCACCTCTTCCCCGGCCAGAAAAGCCCGCTGAATCTCCGCGGACTCGTTCTGCAACTGGTTCACCGACTCGAGCAGATCGCCTACCATGTCCGAGAACTTCGGCTGGTCGGGCCCACCGCTGTTTTTGACGACGACAGCCTCGGCTCCGGCGCGTTCGACCAGGGCCGGAACCAGACGTTGGGCGGGAGAGATCACGTTGCCCATCGTCACACCTTCACATCAACAATGCGGCCCAGCCCGGCCGCGTCGGCGGTCTCGGCGTCCGCAGCATACGCGGCGCCAAACCGGCCGGTGTCGCCGAATCGGGCGAACAGCAGATCGAGTGCCTGCCGTTCTTCCGCCGAGAGAAACTTCGCGTAACTGCCCGACGGCGCCTTGATCGCGAGGGTCGATTTGGTTATCGCAGATTGCGGCTCTATCACCACCGGGCGGTCGAGCGCCTCCCCTGCACGGGCACTATCGGTCTTAAGCGACTGGCGCTCCTGCCGGTTGAGGTTCTGGTAAGCTTGAATACCTAACGGATTGACCTTCATCTTCTCTCTCCACCTTTCCTATATGTCAAGAGCATCATTGGCCATCTTCTTGGCGGCGGCTATCACGCTGGTATTGGCCTCATAGGCTCGCGACGCCGTCATCATATCAACCATCTCGTGCACAATGTCGACATCCGGCATCTTTACGAATCCTTCCTCGTCGGCCTTGGGATGGGTCGGGTTGTATACCAAACGGAAGTCGGACTCCGGATCGAAAATCTCTTTGTGTTCGACACTGGCAACGTCGACCGCGCCGATTTCCAGTCTGATCTTGGTTGGCCGGTGGTCCGGGTGCGTCCGGGTAAGCTGCGTGGCCGCGCGAGACAACTCGCGCGAGAACGGCACGGACGCCTTGTCCGACTTGATAATCACCCGTTGGCGCTTGTACGGGCCCCCCTCGGGGGTCTCGACCGTCTCGACATTGGCCATGTTTTGCGCCACCACGTTCATCTTAGCGCGCTGAGCCGAAAGACCCTGCGCTGAAATCTCGATCGCGTTTATCAATCCACCCATCGGTCACTCCTCACTTGCTGACAATCGCCCGCCTGAGAGCCTCAAACTTCTTCTGCAACAGGCGCGCCGCGACAGTGAACTCCAGTTCATTCTGCGCCATCTTGGGCACTTCGCGGTCGATGTCCACGCTGTTCAGGTCGGTATCCTCCACCTTGGTGCGCTCGACCTTCGGCATCCGCTCCGGGTGCCGTCCCAACGGAATGTGGGCGGTATCAGTGAGCACACCCACGAGGTGTTTGCTCTGACCGGATGATTTGGCCAGTTCCTCGTCGAATTCAATATCCTGGTTCCGGTAACCTGGCGTAGACACGTTGGCTACGTTACTGGAAATCAGCTTATGCCGCAGGCTGCTCAGATCCAGAAATCGCCGGTAACGCGGCACACCGGACGCACTGAAGAGAAAACTGGCGAGTTTGCTTTCCATACCAATAGCCAACGTACAATTTGTCAGGGCCTGAATAAGCAAGGCCGATGCCAGAAAAGGTTCCAGGCGTGTGATCGCACTGTCGCACAGGGAGTTAGCGGGAAGGCGGTGAGAGCTAGACCAATTGTCAGCTCAGGGATTGGAGGAAAGGGCTTCCGTTTCTTCTGGAAGATTTTGCTGCTCCGCGGTTTGGTAATACAACTGTGACGATGGTTCTGTAAGAGTCATGTCCATGGTCAGGATGACGATATCGACACGACGATTCGTTGCCCGGTTCTCTATACTATTGTTGGCGACTACCGGGCGGTACTCCCCGTAGCCGAGCGCGGAGATCCGATCCGGTGGAATGGTGCGGTTCTCCGTGTAGTAGCGAACGACTGTCGTGGCGCGCGCCGAGGACAGCTCCCAGTTCGACGGGTACACCAGGGTGCGGATCGGCGTGTCATCGGTGTGCCCTTCAACACGCACGTGGTTGGGTCGGTCACGAAGTTCTTCGGCAATCAAATTGAGCACTTCCATCGCACGGGGCTTGAGCTCGGCGGAGCCTTTGTCAAAGAGCGCGGATTCAAGAATGTGCACCACCAGGCCGCGCTCCGTAATCTCGGTCTGCAAGACTTCCTGCTTGCCCAACTGCTTGAACTTCTCCTCGATTTTCTCTTGAACCATGCGAAGGTTGCCGAGATTGAGGACGCCGTGGCCGTTCTTCTGCGGTTCCTCGGTGAAGCGCAACACCGATGGTCCCCCTTTTAGGATCGTATTGAGGGCATCGGATACCTGCCCGAACTTCTTGTTGTCGATCCGGGACATGGAGTACATGACCACAAAAAACGCCAGCAGGAGCGTAATCAGGTCCGCGTAGGTGAGCAGCCAGCGCTCCAGGTTTTCCTTGTCGTCGGCTCGTTTACGTCGCCGCAGCATGACCTCAGACCCCGCGAGAACGGTTTGACGGAGAGACAAATGAATTCAGACGGATGCGGATATTGTGCGGGTTCTCGCCGGATTGGATCGCCACCACGCCTTCGAGTATGAGTTCGAGATAAGCCACTTCCTCATCGTTTTTCATTCGCAGCTTATCCGACACCGGCAGAAAGAACAGGTTCGCCAGACCGACACCCCAGAGCGTGGCGATAAACGCGGCCGCGATCGCACCGGCCATTTTCGAGGCGTCTGACGTATTGCCCAATGCATGAACCAAGCCGAGAACCGTGCCGAGGATGCCGAGTGTCGGCGAAAAGCCGCCCGCCTTTTGGAAGAAGATAATGCCGCGCTTGTGGCGCTCTTCGATATAGGCAATTTCGGTTTCGAGAATGTCACGCAGTACTGTCACCTCGGTGCCGTCAATCAGTAATTGGACAGCTTTACGGAAGAACGGATGACGGATGTTTTTCAAATCCGCTTCGAGTCCGAGAATCCCCTCACGGCGGGCCTTTTCCGCCAAGTGGACGAGGTGGTCAATGATATGGCTAAACGAATGCCGGCGATGTGAAAACGCCAGCCAGAGATAGCTGGGGACCCGGGTGACTGTCGAGACCGACGTAGTAACGATGGTTGCGCCGAGCGTGCCGCCGATCACGATCAGCATGGGCGCCAGGCCGAAAATCGATTCGAGCTTCCCTCCCTCGAGAGAAAACGCGCCGACAATTGCGCCGAGCGAAAGCACGAGACCAATTATGGTGGCAAAATCCATCGCTATCCGGACCGTCCGTATCTGATAGTACAACCGCAGAATACCCGCCTGCGGCGGGTACCTGCACTCTCCGCTTATCGGCAGTCCGGTGTTTAGTTTTAGCACAGGAATTGAGCGGGCACACGTGCATACGATGGCCCACCCGTCAAACTGAGATCGGCAGGCCTCCGGGCCCGCCGCCTGGTGGTCCGCCCGCTTGCGGGCTACGTGGGTGGTCCGCCACAGGTGGATTTCATGGGCGGCAGACGCCCTCGTCTGCCCCTTGGACTTGTCGACTGTTATCATGGAGCGGGCAGACCGGGAGGTCTGCCGCGCACGAGTGAAGCGAGTCTGGAGATCGAAACCGGCGAGAAGACGATTGCTTTTCAGGTTCCGGCCGGTTCGTCCTGGTGCTTGCGCATATCCTGATACTCGCCCCCCTCGCCCTGGTATTTCGACGGGCATTTGACGAGCATCTGCTCAGCCACAAACATGCCGGTCGAATCGGGCTTGCCCTTGAGCACTACTGATGTCGCCTGGTCAAAATTCCCCGGTACGACACCGTAATAAACGACATTCAATCTCTCCGCCCCGACCGCCCGTTCCGCCTCGGGATCGTAGATCGCGAATTCAAGCCGCTGCCGGTCAACATCGTAGCTGACCACATCAAAGTCGATCTTCCCCATCACCTGAACCGTGCGCGAAGTCTTGGCGGCGGTTTCGAACTCGACATACTGCACAGTCGTCTGCATGAACGACATGGCTCCCCAAACGATGAACACGAGAATTATCGCGCTTCCGATTATATACTTAGCTTTCATCCGTCAAATGCCTCCGTCAAAGTCCGACTTCATATTCGGACTCATATTCCAACCGGAGAGCGTGGGGGTTCGTTCCCCGGATGTGTCGCCGCCGACCCGCGGTCATTCCTTCCAAACGAAGCGAAAGAGCATCAGCGACGCCGTTACCATCACTACAATATACGCAATCAGCCCTTGCAATGGCGCCAGAATTCGGCCGACTCCGCCACCCATCAATATGGTGTCCGACGCGATCACGAGCAGCATTAGTGGGAGCAGCAAAATCGGAAAACTGAGTACCGCGAACAAGGCGCCCTTGACGGCCGCCTTGGAAATGATCGCTGCAACCAGCGTGGTCGCTGCACAGAGCGCCAGAACTCCCAGAAACACAACTAGCAGGAAAGGGAGGATATTCTCGGTTGGGGCATCCGTGAATATGAAGAAAAGGGGCGTGATAATACCGGCCATGAGTGAGAGCAGCCCCAGGTTGAAAAACAGCTTGCCGAGATAGACCGCGTTGGGTTCAGCGGAGAGGCGCAAGATCAGCGCGGTGCCGGCCTCCTCCTCGCGCACGAATACCTGGGCCAGAGCCGCCATAGCCGAGAAGAAGACCACGATCCAGAACAGCGCCGCCAACAGCTTCGCCGGCAAGCCGCTCTGACCAAGTGAAAATGAGACCACGGCAAGGGTGGTGACCCCGAACATCAAAATCGTGTTCATGGCGTACTTGGTCCGCCACTCCAAGCGCAGATCCTTGGCGAAAACCGCGAAAGCCTTACTGGCCAAGCCGGATGGTTCCATCAACCAGCGCGTACTCCTCTTCTTCGTTGGTGGCGATCACGACAACTGAGTTTTTCCTCCGCTCCCCGATAATGCCGCGCACGACCTGCTTGCCGTCGGCGTCGAGATTCGAACTGGGCTCGTCCAAAAACAAATAGGCCGGATCCTTGAGCAGTGCCGCGGCGTATTTGAGCCGCTGCTTCATGCCGGAAGAGTAAGTTCCGACACGATCCACTCCGCGCCCTTCAAGGCCGACCCTTGCCAGCAGTTCGTCTATCCGCTTACCCGTCAGGTTGATGCCGGCAAGCGTAGCCAGGAAAACCAGATTTTCTTCGCCGGTGAGTTGATCGTATAGATTGAGGTATGGAGCAACCAGCGCCGTACGAAAGCGTATGGCTCGATCGTCCATAGCGGCGCCACCCTCGACATAGCCCACCTGGCCCCGGGTCGGGTGGTACAGCCCCAGTAAGAGCATCAGGAGAGTCGACTTACCGGTGCCGTTGCGGCCGGTTATCGCCAGCGATTGGCCGGTGGTCAGCTCAAACGACAGGCCGGAGAAGACCTTGCGGGAACCGAACTGCTTGCCCAGATTGTCGGCTTTGAGGCGAAACATGGGCGACAATTACGGGAATGGGTCGGGCGATGCCAACCAAAAAAGGGACTCTGGCGCGTCGTTGTAAGAAGGCTCCTGAAAAGTCGCGGCAGGTCCTTGTCCCGGCCCGACCTGCCTCGGCGGGCGGGACGGGACTGAGACCTGCCGCCGGTTTTGATGTGCGTGGGGGACGTACCCGTCCACCACGATGTTGTATCCGGCGTCAAGACTCACTCCGGGCCAGGCGCAACAGATCTCATGTACCGGGCTGTTATTGTTGGGCGGGATTCTCGGGACGGTAGTGACGAACCACGGGCAGCGTATAATTGTAGCCTTCTTTGCCCTCGAATCGAAAGGTAACTGATTCCTGAAAGTCCTTGTCTACTTTCGAGTCAATAACCCGCAGCTTTCCTTCGACTGTCTGACCGGCCTTTAGCATGTCCGGAACTCTCACCTCAAAGCTCTTGCGGGCGGAATCGACCACGAGAATCCGAAAGTCCTCGGAGCTTTTATTCTCAAAGCTGAAGTGGCCAATTCGCCGGGTCTTCCCGCCGTACTGGGAGACGTCGACCACATCCGGCGTTACCCCAACCGGATCGGCGTCTTCAAGTGACAGCACAACTTCGGCGGCGATACTCAGCTTGATCACGTCCGTGAAGGCATTGGTTACTACCGACGGTTTCTTGAGCGTGCGGCCCAATTCACGGCCGGTCGAAAACGTAATTGTCAGTTTCAGCGAATCGCCTGGGTCGATGGTCGAATCGGTGAGAGGGATGTCGGCGCAGCCGCAGCCTGACCAGAGCGTAAGTATCTTGAGGGGTTCGTCGCCGATTGACTTGATGAAGAAGTCAGTGGAAACGACTTTGTTCTGGGGGACTTTGCCGAAATCGGTGGTCGGGTTGATGATCTCCAATTGCGGCCCCGCCAGAACTGTTGCGGCGGCCGCCAGGACGGTCACAACCACCAGCAACAGGCCGAACGAACGATCAGCGCGTTTGACCCCACTTCCCTCAGCCATGAGCCCTATCTCGATTCGTAATCATGAGATCAAATTGAACAGGCGGTCCCAGCGCACTTTCTGGACAAAGTGTACGACGTTGTACGCAAATAAGCGCGGTACGGACAGGGGATCGTCAACCGTCACCTGAGGCGACGGGTACTCGGACTCGTTCCAGGACCAGTGAACCATGATGGCTTCGCCGAGAATCAGGTCTTTGGGCACAGCTTGCCAGTAGCGCGAGTCATAGGAATTGTCGCGATTGTCGCCCATCATGAAGTAGCAGTTGGGCGGGA
The DNA here is from genome assembly GCA_040752815.1 of Candidatus Zixiibacteriota bacterium. NCBI lineage: Bacteria > Pseudomonadati > Candidatus Zixiibacteriota > Candidatus Zixiibacteriota bacterium. The sequence goes on along the minus strand of JBFMGC010000035.1, from coordinate 1,140 downwards.
CAATATACGGGCCGAAGAAGTCCCTGCTATCCTGCCCGCCGGCGCGTCGACGGTGCACATTTTGCTGGCCGGTTCGGGTGGTGTCGACATACTTGGCATAAGCCGAGTCCGGGAACCGGTCACCGTTGACAAACAATGCCTTGTTCTTGACCAACACCGTATCGCCGGGGACAGCCACGCAGCGCTTGATATACTTGGTGATGCCGTCGCCCGGGAACAAAAAGATCACCACGTCGCCGCGTTCCGGTTCGCTTATTGCTGGAAGGCGCCAGTCGACCAGGGGAAGGCGCGCCCCGTAAACGAATTTATTGGCCAGCAGGAAGTCGCCTATCAGGAGAGTGTCTTCCATCGACGCGGTCGGGATCTTATAGGCCTCGACCACGGATGTTTTGATGAACAGGGCAAGTATTACGGCCAGGCCGATCTGCTTGACGTTTTCCCAAAGCACGTTGGCGGCGGTATTTCGGGCGGGCGTTCTCTTATCGGTTGTCATGGTAGCTCAATGTCAAGTTCGTCCTATTGTTGATTGTACGCTTCAGGCAATAACTGGTTTCGCCGGCGGGAGTCAACCAGAAACGCTCCGTGAGCCGGTCGGCGGCTACAGCCTGCCCAGCAAGCGCATAATATCGTTGTAGGTGACGAATATGGTCAGCGAAATCACAGCGATCAAGCCAAAGTACTGCACGGCGATACGCGCCTTCATGGATAGCGGCACGCCGCGTACTTTTTCGATCAAAAGAAACAGAAGCTGGCCGCCATCAAGGACCGGTATAATGGGCTGGATGTTGAGCACCGCCAGGTTGACCGATAACAGAGCCATGAAAAATATCAGGCGTGACGGCCCTCGCCGCGCTTCCTTTCCGGACTGCTGAGCAATAAAAAGCGGCCCGCCGATCATCTTGGTCGACACTTCGCCGAGGAAGAGCTGCTTGATGAACCGGAGCGTTTCCCAGACGATCACGTGGGTCGTGCTGAATCCGTTGGCGACTGCTTCAAAGAGGCCGTACTTCTGCCAGCCCATCACTTTTTCGCTGATGCCGATCTCGCCGACCGTGTCAATCTTGCCCTGGGCGTTCATGATCTCGCTCTTGCGCGTGATTATAGTCGTCGTCAGCGTATCGGTTTGCCTGATCAATGTCA
>JBFMGC010000034.1 GCA_040752815.1 Candidatus Zixiibacteriota bacterium | reverse complement strand
CATACTCAATCGCGGCGGCCAGCGCGGCGGCGTCGGCGGCGTTCTGTAACTGGTTCTTGGCGAGCTGAATCAGCGACATATCAATAGCAAGCACCGCGAAGGCAAAGAGGGCCACCATGGAGACGGCGACCATGATCATGGTCGCCCCCCGTTGATTCCGAACCATAGGCGTCAAACGCAGCATGGCGACACGACCCCTTAGGATTCTTCCTCCGAAAGCCCCGGCAGCGGCGGAATGATCTCGCTCGCTACGGTTTCGATAATCCGCGGAGTAACCACGATCAGCAGCTCGTTCTCGGAGGTCGTCTTCTGCTTCTTTGTGAAGAGCGCGCCAAGTATGGGAATCTGGCCCAGGAGCGGGACCTTACGCTCGATTGACAGCGTCTCAGTCGCGGTTAACCCGCCCAGCACCACGGACTGCGACGAATTCAGCTCGACAGTCCCGGCGGCCCGGCGTGTACGAATGGCTGGAATATCCCAGCCCGCGAACGTAACTGTGTTGGAATAATCGAGACTCGAAACCTCGGGAGCAATTTTGAGCCGCACCAGGTTGGAATCTACAATTTCAGGCCGGAACGCGAGCTTGATGCCGAATTCCTTCCACTGTATGGCAATGCTCATCGCACCGCCGGCGATCGCCTGGGTCGGCACCGGCACGGGAATCTCGCCGCCGACCAGGAAACTGGCCTCCTCCTCGGAGAGGCAGACCAGCCGCGGATTGGCCAGCAGGCGGATGATGCCGTTCTCCTGAAGAGCGCGGATGGCCAACTGCACGGTCTGCTGGTTGCCGATCCACTTGATTATGCCGGTCACTTCTTCCTGGGCGAAGATGTTGCGAACGGGTGGATCGGGTATCGTTACCTCACCGGCGTAGGAACCGATCGTCTTTTCACCGCTGGCGATGTGATCAGGATCGGTGTCCCGCATCAGCAGATCGAAGCCGATATCGGAGAACTTGGTGCGGTTCAGCTCGGCCATCTGAACTTCCAGGACCACCTGCTGTGATCTGACCGCGCGGTCAACTTTGGTTTCGTAGGCCAAATACCGACCGGATTCGCCCCAGATGTACAGCGACGTTGTCCCTTCGGCTTTGCCGATCACGACAGCGTCGGTCGGGGTGATCGAGACCACGTCAATGACTTCCTGATCGGCAATCGACATTGTCTTGATGCGTTCGGGAAACGTCACCACCGCTGATTTCCCTTTGACAATGCGCAGGACCTGTGGAGAGGGCTGAGTTTGCGCTCCCACGTGGCTCAGTGCCAGAAGCGCTAAGAGCGTTGACTGGCAGAGGCTGCGTTTCAGTATCGTTCCGTGATATTTCAAGTGCACACTCCTTCGTGGCATTCAGCTTCGAGTTCAATGGCCCGTAGAATCTTTGGCAGCCTTGTCCTCGGTTATCGGAGGCGTCTGCGTATTCTGTTCGCCGCCTTTAAATACCGTGACCGTATTGTCAACCGGTTTGGGCTGTTCCTTGGCCGGCGCCGGTTTCTTCTCCGGCGACTTTTTATAGACCACCTTGGGCGGAGCCTCTTTAGGCTTCTTGCCTTCGATGATCTCCCGCCGGGTGATGCCGGCAATGCTTACAGTGTCGGTGTCATTCGGGTTGCGCAGGGCAAGGCTCATGCGGGCCTGCCGCGACGAGAGCGCCAACGCCTGCGCGCCGGCGGCATCAACAAGCAGCGTCACTGCCTGCGACTGGATCACCTTGTCGTCCTGCTGCTCGGTCTTCTCGCCTGCCGCCAGGACCTCGACATTTTGAAGCACGGTGGTGGCGATGGCGTCGTTGTCCGCCCCGTAGCGATCGATAGAGGCGATGACATCGACCCGGTCACCCGGCAGCACGAATCCGGACACGCCGGAAACCTTGTCCACCTGAATGGACGCCGCCCGCATGTTGTCGGCGATGCGCAGCGAGAGTCCGCCGCCGGCCGAGGACAGCTTGGAGGCCGTGATCGGCTCATTCTCCATCAGGAAGACTTTAGTAACCTGCCCGATCAGGCTGTCTTTTTCCGAGTAGTACCCCTTGGGCATACTGGCCCTGGGGTACAGGACCGTGGTCATCTGCTCGGGTTTTAGGACATTTCCGAATGTAAGATCTTCTACTGCCACGACCACGGGCATCATATCCTGGGTGCCCTGGGCGGGCCGGGACTTGAGATAGGAGAAGATCATCAGGGAAGCGATCGCGGCAAACACGAGCGCCAGCCCTGCCGTCAAGAACAATGTGGATTTCTTCATATCACCCAAACTCCAGCGGGAATTGTATCTTTATCCAACCAAAAGCATTCTATCGCATTCATGTACCGCGGGCGGGAGCTCAGCTTTCGTATCGAAAGACGGTCTGCCCGCTCAGCTCGACCGTGCCGCGAAGCACTTCGGGGAGAACCGACCGGCTGAGAATTTCGAATTCCGTCGTTACCTGCACTCGGACCGTGTGCGTGCCCGGGTCATATACCACGACAATCGCACTTGGCTCGACACTGGCGGCCTCGAGAACTTCCATCACGCGGGCCTGCACCGACAGACTGTCCGACACCGGACTCACGGCGGCCAGACGAGCGCCTTCGCGCGACGCGGTATTCAGTACATTGGCCGTCATAATCATCCTGCCGAGTTCCGTGATGCCGAAAAGCACCAGGAGCAGGATTGGCAGCACCAGTGCAAACTCGACAACCGCGTTTCCCCTGGTACTGCTGATTTTCGGCAATATCCCGGTTTTGAAGAGCCTCATACCACGTTTCCCCACAAGAGATATGTGATCGTTCCTACCGCGATGGCGACGCCATACGGCATGGTAATCCCTTTTTTCGGCTCCGGCTCGGAGGCCGGGAGTGTTCGAAAAATGAACAGCCCTTTGGCGAGGTGCCAGGTTCGGCGAAGAGTATTGAATCCTTCCTTGTGGTATAGGGCGATTCCCATTGCCAGGATACCACCGGCCAGGGTCGTGTACAGGAACACGTTGAGGGCGGCGAACGCGCCCAGAAGCGCTCCGAGAGCCGCCATCAGTTTGACATCGCCCGCTCCCATCTGGCCGAAGAAATACGGGATCATCATCAGACCGGCGCCGACACCCAGTCCGAGCAAACCTGCAATCAAACCGGGCCAGCCATTGCTCAGCCCCTGGAGCAGAAGCCCCATTGCGATCGCCGGCAGTGTGAATACGTTTTTGATGATCCGCCAGCGCCAGTCAGTATAGGCGGCGATAGCTATGAGGGCGATCACCACAGGGATGACCGCCTGGTGAGCATACTGGGCCATGGTAGTCACATTTTCTCTCCATCATCCAGTATCGGCAGGAAATGGACCGAGAGTAGTGACTATTAGCTCAGTTCCTCCAGAACCACGCGAAACATGGCGTCGACCGGGGCGCCGAGGATTCGCAAAGTGGCGATTGCTGAAATCGAAAGAAAAGAGGTCAGGAGCGCGTACTCGATCAGGTCCTGAGCGCGCTCATCGAAAAGGATCCGTCTTAACATACCTCCTCCTAAGCCCGTTTGGGGGCGGGGCCAGCCGTAGATATCATCCGAAAAACGGGCTGTCGGGCGTTTCCGCCTGACAGCCCGGTGCTTTCGGGTGACAGCCGATCCGCTGAAGCGGCGGCCGGCGCCTATATTCGGGTCTTGTCAACAGACCCTCTCGGGGCCGCTATTACGAAAGAGCAGCTTCGATGTCCTGATAGATACCATCGACCAGCGGGCCGATCAGCCGAAGGGTCGCGATGGCGACGATCGAGATGAATGATGCCAGCAGAGCGTACTCGACCATGTCCTGGCCTTTTTCGTCGCGGATCAGTTTGCTCAACATGTGAACCTCCAAGGGAAATAGGGTGGATATTCGATGCTTCGTCCTCACCTCTGGCGAGTCCGCAGCAAGCTTAGTTTCAATTCAATCGCGTTCAACATCTCTGGTTTTCGTCTTCATCTACTCCCGGCGCCGCCGCTTTTTCCCTGCTCAGAAATCAGTCTCGCTGAAGTCTGCGGCGTCAACCGTTCGATACTCACGGCGGGGTATTCAGCAAATGGCGGGCCTCTGCGCGAAGAACTTCGTAACCGTTTCGTACATAACGAAATCAGTCAAAAACACCCCCGTGCAAAGTGAATGAAAGTGCGGTGAACTGTGGACGCGAGTGGTCTGTGATGCAGACGAGTCAGGGAACGGATGTTATCGAGACAGCTAACTCAGGCACAGACGCGTGCAGGAATTGAACAGTGTCGCCCACCTCGGTGCCCGAAGCGCGCAGAACACCGGCGGATAGCTCAAGCGCACCCTCGGCCCGCAAGACTATTTTCGAGAGACGATTCGGCTTTAGACCGTGATGCACGGACAAGACACGTCCGTGTGGCGACAGAAATGCTACATCTATAGGGAAGCGCATGCGAAAGGTATGGAGCCATTCGCAGGGCGCCAGGTACAGGCCGTCATCGGGGCCGAGGCTGTCGCGACCCAGGAGACCCTTACGCCGCTCAGAGCTGGTTGCAGCCAGAGCGACTCGCCGGGCAACCACAACGCCGCCTTTGGTGACGTTGACGATCTGGAATGGCTGTCCGCACGGGTTGTTCAAGTCTGATCCACGACTCTGACATGCGTTCATCATTATTATATCGGATTATCGGCGTGAATTTTCGTGGGCGGCATAACTTCGAGGTACTCTCTGTTGGCGGCATGACTTTGATCCTTTTCTTGGGGGCGGCAGACCTCCGGTCTGCCCCTGACCATGGAACGTTATTGACGGTCCAGCTGGTACACCCGAGCGCCCTGGTCACATCATCTCCCGGCCCATCGTATCTCTATAATCACCCGCCGAATTTGCTCGGTCGTCCGTCGCACTTCGCTCGCTAAGGGAATCTCCACGCCTACTATGTGCATTCGGCTGCGGCGCTTGCGCGAACCGGGTAAGAACCACACCGATAAACGCCGGAACCTTTGTAGCTCGGCAATGTGTTACGGGTACATTGATATAGAACCACCTGCCGGGATTGTGGGCCGAACGGTCTACGTTATGGTTGGACTGGACGGCGCACCCGTTGGGCACCCAGGTCGAGAACCGGAAGCAGAGTAATAGACGATGTCCCTAAGACCAGTCAGAAAACTCAGTAAGGCCAAGCCGACTATCGAGGGCGCCGGAGTGCATCTCCGCCGTGCGTTCGGCTTCGGCGATACGTTGGAATCTGACCCGTTCCTGCTCCTCGACGATTTCCGCAGCGACCGGCCCGAAGATTATCTCGCGGGTTTTCCGTGGCATCCTCACCGTGGGATCGAGACGATCACGTACGTGCTGGCCGGAACGGTCGAGCACGGCGACAGCATCGGCAATCGCGGCCAGATTTCGCCCGGGGACGCACAGTGGATGACTGCGGGTCGGGGAATACTGCATCAGGAGATGCCTAAGGGCGACAGTCGCGGGCGCATGCACGGCTTTCAACTTTGGGCGAATTTGCCGGCCGCTCTCAAGATGACCACTCCTCGATACCAGGAGATAAAGTCGGCTGACATTCCGGAGGTTACTGACGACGACGGCACCAGGGCGCGGATTATCTGCGGTAAATTCTGGGGGAAGGTGGGGCCGGTCGAGGGAATCGCGGCCGACCCGGTGTACATCGACATCTCTGTGCCGGCAGGCCAGCGGAGGACCATACCGGTGGAAATGAAAAGCCACGCGTTTGTCTATGTGTTCGACGGGTCGGGGAAGTTCTGCAACGCCTCCGAGCCGCTGGCCGTGCCGACCGAGGGTGTCGGCTGGTTTGAGCATAAACCACCGACCGCCGCCGACAATCGCTCACTCATACTGTTTGATAACGGCGATGAAATCAGCGTGCAGGCCGGTGAAGAAGGAATACGCTTTCTGCTGGTCTCGGGGAGACCGCTGCGCGAGCCGGTAGCCTGGTACGGACCGATAGTCATGAACACTCAGGAGGAGCTGCGGCAGGCGTTCCGCGAGCTGAACCAGGGAACGTTCCTGAAATGAGGCTGCGAACCCGTGGGATAGTGCACGTCGCCGCTGAGACTTTAAGAGTGGCAGTGCGCTCAGCCGAGCACCCTGGCCTCGTCGAGCCACGCGTGCGCATCGTGGCGATTGTTGAACAACTTGATTTTTATCTGACTATCAAAAGCGTTGTGGAGGGCTATAAAGATCCGCGCGGTGGTCGTGTCTTTCCCTTTCGGAAAGATTACCGCCCAGCGTGTGTTGCCGACCAGAGGCCTGATCTTCAGCACGTACTTTCTCAGGCGATCCAGCTCGGCGAGATTCCAAACTGCGCTTGCGTCAGTGTAGTCACATATAGCGTCCATGCCGGCGCGGAACTTCGGATCGGCGATGACGGCTTCGATATTTGCGATCACATCTTCGACCGTTACGTTCCCGATATAGCCGGTCTCAACCAGATTGCGCGCCTCGTCGACGATGTGTGGTTTTTTCAAGGGTGGATCTCCTTGTTCTACAAACTAGAACACGATTCGAGTATTGGCAGTCGCCGTGGTCCCGGCAAGGTTTAACTCGGACCCAATCCTGTCCAAAACAGCTTTTGTAACCTAGGTTATGCATCCGAAGAGCCTAACCAGCGCCATCCCAACTAATATCTCCTGATCGTGGGCGGCAGACTTCCCGAGGCTGTCTCAAAAGCTGGAAAAGTTGCGGCAGGTCCTTGTCCCGGCCCGATGAAGGAGGGACGGGACGGAGACCTACCGCCGCAATGTGTCTAACTGTAACGGCGCCAGGTCTCACTCCGAGCCCGACCCGCGGAGCGAGTCGTGCTCGGAGCACGACCTGACGCAACAGATCGCACTTATGAGACAGCCTCTCCCGGTCTGCCCCTCCAGATCCTTCTTCGATACATGGGCAGACAAGAACCCGCCGACGGCGGGCCGCGCACCTAATCAGCAAATATCAGTTGTTGGGGCACTAGCGCAACCGGTTGGCAAGATCGAGGGTTACCGGTAGGACTCAAAAGAGTCCTGCCGGACTGTCTGAGGTTCCCGGAGAGCGGCCGCTTGTGCGCCAAGGGATTTGGCCCGCGCGAGGAGCCTCAGAGTAATGGGTGGTATGGCAGAAAACCCGGATATGGCAAAGCGTGGGCCGAAGATACCTCAAAATTGGGCAGATTTCTCCACGGCTCAGGCTAAACTCGTGGAGGCCGCCGTCCGACAATACTATTGTTCTGCAGTAAAAGTTCGAAATCTACCTGACGTACTTTTAAGCAAAGGAACGCGAAATGCGTGAAGTGGTTGTGCTGTATGTCGGGGGAGACCGGTCACTTGTCGATTTTGTGCAGCAGATCGAGCGCTATTGCGGGGGCGGGTGGCGCGGCGAGACGGCGGCTGCCGGGAAGGAAGCGATCGAAGCGTGCATAGGCGCTCAATACGACCTGGTAATAGCTGAGTCATCGCTGGTGAACCCCAGTGTCCACGAGCTGATGGGTTACTTGCGGGAGAACCAGCCGGCGGCGCTGCGCTACGTGGTGGTCGACACCGCGGACAAGTCCTCGATGCTGCGGTTTTTCGCTGAGGCTCACCAGGTGATCGCCCGACCCGTCCAGACGTCGGCCCTGGCCAGGCAGCTTCAAAACGCCCTGAACCTCCAGGGCATCTTCACTAACCCACAAGTGAAATCGAGGATTGGAGCAATCAAGTCGCTTCCGTGTCTGCCTCAAACCTACAGCCGCCTCACGGCGGAACTGCGGAGCGAGAATTCGTCAGCGCGACGGGTGGCAGAGTTAATCAGTGTCGACGCTGCAATTACGGCCAAGCTGCTTCAAGTTGTGAATTCTGCCTACTTCGGCATGTCGCGGCGGATCACCGACGTTTTTCATGCGGTAAACCTGGTTGGTATGAGCACCGTGCAGAGCCTGGTGCTGTCTGCCGGCGTGTTCGAGCAATTCCAGGGAGTCAGTTTTCCTCAGTCGTCGATGGATGAGATCTATCAGGACAGTATCTCGGTTGGAGCAAGATCTCGCCTTCTGGCTCACTCTTTTGGCCTGCACCCCGGCGCAGTCGAAGAAGCGCTGTTGGGCGGCATGCTCCACGATATCGGGCGGCTGCTGATGGCGAAGTGTTTCGCTGACGAGCTGAAGAGGGCCGTAGAGGCGGCAAAAGAGCGCGGCCTGACCCTGATCGCAGCCGAGGAGCAAATACTGGGTGTCAGCGACTCCGTAATCGGCGCATATCTTCTTTCCTTATGGGGACTGGCGCACCCGGTGGTGGAGGCAGTGGCGCTGCACTACCGACCCAGGCAGTGCCCTGCTCCGGTGCTGGGGCCGCTCACGACCGTGCACCTGGCGTGGGCGATTACCCATGATGAGAAGCGGCGCATACGAAGCGACCGGGAATCGTCAGTAGACATGGATTATTTGGCGACGCTTGGAATTCACGGCCAGTTGCCCGCATTGCGGGCGTTCTGTGCGGGCGCAGTAGCCCGCGCGTAGCAAATGTGCCCGGCCAGCCGCGGTGGGCCGGGCACTTTTGGCAAGCCTGTCGGGCAGCGTCGCCCGGCAGCGCAAGAACCGAACCTCCAATACTCCACTTTCGTCCGATCCTCCCGACCGAATTCAAGTCTCTCAAAACGCAAATAAAATCGCCTTAGCTTTCGTATCAACTTGGCCTGCAGCCGCGGCCTCTGGGGCAAGCTCCGGACAGGACGCGGCCGCTCGATGGCGGAGGAAGTCGTTCCGCACAATCGGGGCCGGCGCTGGGGCCGGGCACACAAATTAACGGGGATATCCACGCGCACCCCATACGGCATTAGGAGGTTTAGCATGATCTCGCGGAAAATCGGTTTGTTAACAATCATCACAGTTCTGGCGGCACTAACATGCGGCTACGGTCTGGCGTCGGCTCAGGGAAGTGCCGAAAAGAAAGAGCCGTCGCTCTATGACCGCCTCGGGGGCCTGGGACCGATCTCGGTTGTGGTCAGTGATTTCATTGACGCGCTTGTTCCCGACACGGTGCTCAACGCGAATCCGGCGATTGCCGCGGCCAGAAAGCGGGTACCGGCTCCCTATCTCAAGTATCATGTGACAGCGCTGGTGTGCCAGGTGACCGGCGGGCCGTGCCACTATCAGGGTCGGGCTATGAAAGAGTCCCACGCTCATCTCAATATCACCGGGCGCGAATGGGACCGCATGGTTACCATATTCAAGGAAATCCTCGCCAAACATAATGTCCCGGCGAAGGAGATTCAGGAATTGGTTGCAATAGTCGGCTCGACCAAACCGGATATCGTCATGTCCGGGGGCGCCAAGAACTAGACTGACGCGAGGGACTTATGCGCGGCGGGGGATCGAGTGCTGCGGCATCTCGCCTCCGCGTCCGCGCTGTTTTTCGCCTGGGCGCGGTTTCCGGTTACCGTACCATCCGGCAGAGGACCGTTTATGGAACTGACCTGGAAAACGACCGTGTGGCAGCAGTTCGGCGCCGCGATTGATATGCTCGAAAACGGGATTCGTGTCTGTCCCCCGGATGTCTGGGGCGAACGCGTCGACTTTTGCGAGTTCTGGTATATCACCTACCACACGCTGTTCTACCTCGCTTTTATATGTCCAAATCGGAAGAGGGGTTTGCGCCGCCTTCTCCTTTCGGCATGGAGGAGTTGGACCCGGCAGGGGTTCTTCCCGAGCGCCTGTACACCCGGGACGAGCTGCTTACTTATCTCGAACACGGCCGCCAGAAGTGCCGCTATCGAATCGCCTCGCTGACCGCGGAGCAGGCCCGCAAGCGCTGCGCATTCGGGTGGCTCGATATCTCAGTCGAGGAGTTGCTGCTCTACACTATGCGCCACGTGCAGCACAACGCCGCTCAGTTGAATCTAATGCTGAGGCAGAAGATCGATTCTGCGCCGCGCTGGGTGCGCAAGACGAAGGTCCCGCTCGACGGGGAGTGATTGCGAATCAGCTATTGTAGGGCAGAATCCCTTGGTCGCGTGCGTTAGCGCGCGACCGGCGATTCTGCCATCGGTCGCCCGCAAAACCCGACGCGACCGCAGCCATGCAGGTCAGAACCCCTGAGTCGAACGCGTTAGCGTGAGACGTGGTTTCGACATCTGAGTTCCGTCCAGATGCGAGCAACCCACAGCAAGCCGTGGGCTACCGGTTGCCGCTCAAGACCGCCGTTGCGTAGGCACGCACAGCGTGCTACCTTGGACGCGTGCCGGAGCGATGGTGGAGAGAACGCGGGTGGGTTGCAACCGTGGCGCGTAGGAAAGGGTGACATGAAAAAGTTCATCTCAGCCCGAGTCGTCACCCTTCTGTTGGTGATCCTGGTCGTTGGAGTCGTGTTGAACTACCACAAAGACCTGATACAGCGCGGCAACATAAGCAGCCTGCTTGCCGAGAATCTCGACAGCCGTCTGGCGCCCCACCGCATAAACCGGGTGAATCGTCTGCGGGCTATACTCGCTCACGGCATTCGCTCGCTCGAGGTGGACCTGATGTTTCGACCGTCAAACGGCGGCGGGTACTTCGAGATCGGACACGACGAAAGTGACGCGTCGGGAGTCGGCCTGGCGGAGTTTCTGGACACGCTCGGCGGCGCCGGTCTGAAAAAGATCTGGCTCGATATCAAGAATATTACCGAGGGCAATATCGACGCTGCCCTGGCTGAGTTGATTCGGTTGGACTCCCTTTACGACCTGCGGAAAACCGCTATAGTCGAGTCGAGTTTTGGTTCCGAAAGTCTCAGGCGAATCAGCAACGCCGGTTTTCATACGTCGTTCTACCTGCCGACTGTTCGAATCAAGGAGTTGTTGGCCTCTGGTGATACGATGGCGCTTCAGAAGGAGGCGGAGGCGATTGCCGCCCAGGTTTGGGCGCAACAGTTGGCAGCGGTGTCGTTCGATCTGGCGTTATATTCGTTCGTAAAAGGCCATCTGGAATCCATAATTCCCGACACTACGGTATACCACGTATGGGATTCGGTCAAACTGTGGGAGTGGGATGCAATTCGAGAGTTAAAGGACAGAAACTACTTCAAGGACGCGCGGGTTGCCACCATTCTCTACGAATACTGGGGCCCGGACTGACCCCTCTACCGCCCACGTGATGTCACGCAGCGGTGCTTTCCATTCGAAAACAGATAGTGCATGGTCTGGAGATAGTTCTCCAGCCTTTGGTTAAGCGGTCGTTTGAGGTCCTGGTCGGCCAGCGCGCTATCCGATACCAGGCGCGAGTGATCGTCCACGGCATAGAGTGCAGAAACCGTGTCGCGAATGTCTCTGACCAGCACGGCGTTTCGGTAGCGATACAGAACGGTGAAATTGCTGCGCATCACGGCGTAGCCGTCATCCGGCGGTATGCCCAGAAGGTCGCGACCGGCAAAGTGAAACGGCTCCGGGTATCCGATCAGGTGCATTAGCGTAGTGGCGATATCCACCTGCGAGCCTATTGTATTCACACGACGGGGCTCAGCGATGAGCCGTGGCGCGTAGATCAGGCAGGGGATGTGAAAGCGTTTCAGCAGGCGATCGTCACCGTCGCGCATCTCTCCATGATCGGCCAGGATTGCGAAGATAGTCTTGTCGAAGAAAGATTCCCGCCGCGCCTTTTCCATGAATTGGCCCAGCGCGTAGTCGGAATACGCGAACGCGAGTTTCGCCTTGTTTCCGGCGTATTCCGGGTGGGCCTGAGCGAACGCGGGAGGGATGTCATACGGGGCATGGTTCGACGATGTCAGCACTACGCTCAGAAGCGGGACTTCCGGATCGCTCTGCGCAAAGACACTCAGTGTTTTGTCGAACAAGTCGTCATCCGAAACTCCCCACCGCCCGCGAAATGCTGCCGACGGAAAGTCCTCCTGATCGATAATGCGCTCGAATCCGCCCTGCTTAAGAAAGAACCCCATGTGGTCGAAACCCTGGTCGAAACCATAGATGAAACTGGTGGTGTAGCCGTGTCGCTTCAGGATTGTGGCGAGAGTGTAAAACGACTCTGTGCCGCGGCGGCGGGTCAGGAATGTGCCCAGCAGCGACGGGAACGATCCGACGGTGCTGACCAGTCCATGGTGCGCGCGTGTCTCCTGGCCGTAGAACTGTGTGAAGATGATACCCTGCTCGGCCAGCCGGTCGAACGCGGGCGAACAGCCCTGGTCTCCCGCGCCGAGCGCGCCGATATTACCCGCCGTGAAGCTCTCCATCAGAATGATGACGATGTTAGGCTTCTCGATACTCAAGCCGCGTGGGTTCGTGATTCGCCGCGCAAGCGGATACAGTTCCGATACGTATTGTTCGTCTCTGGCAAGTAACAGAGTCCGGGTTGACTCGACCGCCTGTTCATTGGAGACGAAACCGTAGTCAGCGCCGCCGGCCTCGCGCTCAAGGCGCCTTTTCAGTTCAACTGCCTTGGTCAGCGTGTAAACACCGTTGAGCGAGAGCTGATTGAGGGCTTGGTTATCAGTAGATAGAGCTGAAATCCGCCAGAATGGCTCATCCAGCCAGAGAAACGACAGAGCCGCGAGGGTTACCAGTGAGATCGCATGTGCCGCGATAGGACGCAGCGGCGTGCGCCGGCCTCGGGCTTGGGCTCTTTTCCGGCCGATCATCCGGGCGAACAGTATCATGAAGAAGGCCCAAATCGCGAGCACGACATAGAGCGCTGGATCGTGCACTACCGTTCGCAGTATCGGCCCCATCTGGCTCAGGTTTTCGATCAGGAGGATATTCAGACGCGAATCGTAAATCTCGAAATGGACAATGTCGACGAGATTGACGAAGAAGTAGATGCCGAAACAGAAGTAGATCGCGGCGCGATGGATGAAATATGCGAAATCGCGTCCGATCGGCTGCAACAGGAGAGTGAATAGCCTGATCAGAAAGAGCGTTGTTGCCGCGATACAGGAATCAACTATGAGGCCTGCGCCGAAGGCGGTGGCGAGTTCCGACGCGGAGCTTTCCTGAAACAGCGCTGCGTGGTACGCCAGGAAACCGAGCCGCAGCAGCGTGAACACGACCAGCGCGTACAGGTACACTCGCAGCAGGGGAAATGAATTCTCTGTTGTCACAAGCTCACGAGACATTCGCTCTCACGGACTTGCAGCCAGGAATGTTGCGACCTGACAGCTAACGCCAACAAGATGCCGCTGTCAAGCTCGATTGAATACGAGCCACACAAGCCCGTTACACATGAAGTCTTAGGGCGTGCGCGAGTGGATTTCCTGAAGCGAGCTCACGCCGATATCTTTGGTGCGAAGCTGGGCAATTGCATCGGCCGCCGCCACAGCGCCCGAAAGCGTGGTTATGCACGGCACCGCATGCTGGACCGCCGCCGTGCGGATCGCCCAGCCGTCGCGGGCCGACGCCGCCCCCAGCGGTGTGTTGATGATCAGGGCGACATCGCCGCTCTTGATGAGATCGACACAGTGGGGCCGTCCCTCGCTCACCTTGAGCACGCTCTCGGCGGGCACCCCCATGTCCTGCAGAAAGCCGGCAGTTCCGGTGGTGGCCCGAATGCCGAATCCCATGGCGGCGAAGCGCCGCGCCACGCCCAGAACGCCCTTTTTGTCGCGATCGTTGACGCTGATGAGGAGCGTCCCATCGCGCGGCAGCTTCAGTCCCCCCGCTAACTGGGCTTTGTAGAATGCCGATCCGAACTCTATTCCGCTGCCCATCACTTCGCCTGTGGAGCGCATCTCCGGGGACAGCTTCGGGTCAACTCCGGGGAACTTGATAAACGGAAATACCGGGGTTTTGACAAAGAAGCGAGTAACCGGCAGATCATCGTTCAAGCCAAGGTCGCGGAGCTTATGTCCCAGCATCAGGCGCGTTGCGACTTTTGCCAGCGGTACACCGGTGGCCTTGGCGACAAACGGCACCGTGCGCGACGCGCGCGGGTTAACCTCCAGCACGTACAACTGGTTCTCGGCGATGCCGTACTGGATATTCATCATGCCGACAACCTTAAGCTCGCGCGCCAGCAGGCGGGTGATCTCGCGTATCTCCTCAAGATGGTGTTTCGTGATCAGATAAGTCGGCAGCACCGAGCTGGAATCACCGCTGTGTACGCCGGCCTCTTCGATATGCTGCATCACACCGGCGAGGACACAGTTTTCGCCGTCAGCGAGAGCGTCGACATCGACCTCAAACGCGTCTTCGAGAAATTTGTCGATTAGAATCGGTTGCCCGGGGGCAGCGTCGAATGCAGGGGTCAGGTAATTGTGCAACTGCGCGGTCCCGTAGACAATCGCCATTCCCCGTCCCCCGAGCACGTATGACGGTCGCAGCAGGAGCGGGAAACCGAGTTGTTTGACAGCGGCGTCGGCCTCGTCAAAAGTACGGGCAATGGCGTGCGCCGGGTGGCGGATGTTCAGCCGGTCCAGAAAGGCGGCGAACCGCTCACGATCTTCGGCGAGGTCGACCGAATCGGGCGGCGTTCCGAGTATCGGCACGCCCGCCTTTGCCAGAGGCATGGTCAGCTTGAGTGGTGTCTGCCCGCCGAACTGGACAATCACGCCGTCGGGCCGCTCCTTGTAGTACACCTCGAGCACGTCTTCGAGCGTGAGCGGTTCAAAATAGAGCCGGTCGCTGGTGTCGTAGTCGGTGGAGACGGTTTCCGGGTTGCAGTTAACCATTATGCTCTGCACGCCCGCCTCGTGGAGGGCGAACGACGCATGACAACAGCAGTAATCGAACTCGATCCCCTGGCCGATCCGGTTTGGGCCGCTGCCGAGTATCATCACCTTGCGCGCCGGGTCGGGGGCGCTTTCGTCCTCTTCATCGTAGCAGGAATAAAGATAAGGCGTATATGACTCGAATTCGCCTGCGCAGGTGTCGACCCGTTTGAATACCGGCCGAAGGCCGATCTGGTGGCGGCGCGTCCTCACCGCGTCCTCCTCCGCCCCGGTAAGATACGCCACGCGACGGTCCGAAAAACCCCACTCTTTGGCGAGTCGCAGTTCCTGATCGCGGATATCGGCCAGCGGCCGTCCGCGCATCTGCCGCTGCAGTTCCGCGAACTGGGAAATCTGATCGAGGAACCAGGGATCGATATAGGTCAGGCGGTGGCATTCGTCTACTGTCCAGCCACAGTCGAAGGCGTGAATTAGATAGCGCAAGCGGTATTCGTTGGGTGTAGCCAGCGCGGCGCTGAGCTGCTCGTGGGGCATTTCGCCGGGACGAAACGGCTTGACCACTTCGAGAGAGCGCAAGGCCTTGAACAGAGACTCTTTAAATGTGCGGCCGATCGCCATGACCTCACCGACCGATTTCATCTGGATGCCGAGAGCGGCATCGGCGCCGGGAAACTTCTCGAACGCGAATTTCGGGATTTTGGTCACGACGTAATCGATGGCGGGCTCGAAAGCGGCGGGTGTCACACGCGTGATGTCATTGGTGATCTCGTCCAGGGTGTACCCGATAGCCAGCTTGGCGGCAATCTTAGCGATGGGGAAACCGGTCGCTTTAGACGCCAGCGCCGATGAGCGCGACACCCGTGGGTTCATCTCGATAACCACCAGGCGCCCGGTTTTCGGCTCGACCGCGAACTGCACGTTGGATCCGCCCGTATCTACTCGCACGCGCCGTAAGATCGCGGCGGCAGCGTCGCGCATCCGCTGATACTCGCGATCGGTCAGGGTCTGAGCGGGCGCGACCGTAAGCGAATCGCCGGTGTGAACACCGATGGAATCGATATTCTCGATGGAGCAGACGACTACAAAGTTGTCCTTGCGGTCACGCATGACCTCGAGCTCGTACTCTTTCCACCCGACCAGCGATTCCTCTACTAGCACCTGTCCGACCGGCGATAGCGCCAGGCCGCGGTTGACGATTTCCTCCAGCTCCTCCAGATTGTAGGCTATTCCGCCACCCGATCCGCCGAGAGTGAACGACGGCCGCACGATAATCGGGAAGCCGTTTTCATGCGAAAAACTCCTCGCCCCGGAAACGTCCGATATGAGCAAGCTGCGGGGGACTTCGAGGTCGATTTCCAGCATCGCCTGTTTGAACAGTTCGCGATCTTCGGCAATGCGAATTGCCTCGGAGCTCGCGCCGATTAGCGACACACCGAACCGGTCCAGTATTCCCTCGTTGTGCAGAGCGATCGCCAGGTTGAGCGCGGTCTGGCCGCCCACACTAGGGAGGAGGGCATCGGGGCGTTCGCGCTCGACAATCTTGGTCAGGAATTCGACTGTCAACGGTTCGACATACGTACGGTCGGCCAGATCGGGATCGGTCATGATCGTGGCCGGGTTGGAATTGACCAGGACGACTTCGATCCCTTCAGCGCGCAGTGCCTTGACTGCCTGCGTGCCGGAATAATCGAACTCGCACGCCTGGCCGATGACAATCGGGCCGGAGCCGATTACCAGCACGCGCTTGATGTCAGTTCTTGCGGGCATGCTTACCAATCTCGCGCCACTGGGCCATCAGGTGGGTGAACTGTGTGAAGAATGATACTGCGTCGTGCGGGCCGGGGGACGCCTCCGGATGGAACTGCACGGCGATTGCGGGCACGTTGCGAAGCGACAACCCTTCGACAGTCTGGTCATTGAGATTCACGTGGGTGATGTCAACCAGGTCGGACGGCAGAGAATCAGCATCAACCGAGAAACCATGATTGTGTGACGTTATCTGAACGCGACCGGTGGGTCGCTCCATCACCGGATGATTGCTTCCGCGATGGCCGAACTTGAGTTTGTAGGTTTTCCCTCCGGCCGCCAGGGCAAGCAGTTGATGCCCGAGGCAGATGCCGCCGATCGGCACCCGCCCCAGCAGCGCGCGGATGTTGTCCACGGCATACCGTACCGGATCAGGATCGCCCGGGCCGTTAGACAAGAGTACGCCGTCCGGTCCAAGTTGCAGCACGTCGGCGGCGCTCGTGTCAGCCGAGACAACCGTTACGCGGCAGCCATGATCCACCAGGCAGCGCAGGATGTTCCACTTCACCCCGTAGTCATAAACGACTACGTGCAGCCTGGTTGGTGAGGCCTCTCCTGTGAGACTGTGCAGATTCTGCCCGCCGTTCAGGAGCGGCGGTGCTTCTCTCCAGTCGTAGGTCTGGCGTTTGGTGACTATCGATGCCAGGTCGCAGCCGACCATCGACGGGTGACCCCGCGCGCGCTTGATAAGTTCATCGGTCGGTACATCGATGCTGCCAATAACGCCGCGCATCGCACCCCGGCTGCGAAGGTGCCGCACCAGGGCGCGGGTATCCAGCCCCTCGAGCCCGGGGATACCGTTGGCAATGAGGTACTCATCGAGAGTCTGCACCGAGCGCCAGTTACTGGCGATGCGACTGAGCTCCTTGACGATTAGCGCGCCGAGAAACAGCTGGCGCGACTCGGCATCGTCGCGAGCGATTCCATAGTTGCCGATCTGCGGGCTGGTCATGACCACCAGTTGACCGGCATACGACGGATCAGTGAGCACCTCCTGATAGCCGGACATGGCGGTATTGAAGACGACCTCGCCGGCGGCATCGACGGCGGCACCGAACCGGCGGCCCGCAAACGCACGGCCGTCCTCGAGGACCAGCTTTGAGTCAGTTTCTTTTTGCAGCATGTATACCGGAGGCTTTGCCTCTCCTAAACTGAACGGGGCGCCTGATGTTCCCGAAATGCCGCGCGAAAATAGTCAGATTCGGGGGGACTGTCAAGGATGGGGCTCTCCGGTGGCCCACCACCCCCTTCTTGATCGGTATGGTTCCATCCCTGCCGCGTCGTCCAGCGGCAGGCGCGGAGGCCTGCCGATCAAAAACATGAACATCTTCATCCCATCCGCAAGCGGGTCGGCCACCGGGCGGGGGTGCGCCGAGGCGAGGAAACACTTGTATGCCGTCCACTCGGTCCCCATATTGGGGTCACCCTTTAGCAACCGGGAGCCCAGGTGCTCGTTGCAGATAAATCTAAGATGTATCGGGTTGACGCTGACTCGGTGTGTGCCGCCACACACCCGTTTCCAATTCCAAGAGGGAGATAGCCATGTTCGCCAAGCTCCGCCAGGCGCTGCTTCATTTCACCGCTCGCAGCAACCGAACGACCACAATCGCCGGCGTGACCATCGCAGTCGCGCTGATTATCCTGGTTTCGAACATCACCAGTGTGCCGGATAACCAAATCAGGGTGCTGTCGTTCGAACCGACCGGCTGGGTCGAGCTAAAAACCAATTTCACGGTCAAGTTTTCCAAGCCGATGGTGTCCAAGGACAGTCTGGACCTGCCGGTTACCGATCCGCCCATCCTCTTTGAGCCGCCTATGCCGGGCCTGGGAAGGTGGATTGAGACCGACGTGCTCAGGTTTTTCCCCGATGCCGAACTCCGTCCCGCCACGCAGTACAAGGCGCGCGTGCAGTCGCTCAAATCCTGCGCCGGCGGCTTGAAGATTGTCGACAAAGCGGAGTACCCGTTCCGGACTCCCAATTTGAAAGTAGAGGTATTTCGGAGTTCTACCACGCGGGACGAGGCAGGCCCCGGGCTGGTGCGTTTGGTAATTGACCTCAGGTTCAATTTCCCGGTGGGGATCGACGAACTCAAGCGGCGGCTCAAAATCAAAGGGGAAGCCGGGGCGATTGAATCGGATGTCGGATACACCGTTCGAGCGGTGACGATTGACGGCAGCGTAACCCCGGAGCGGCCATGGTATGCAGTTTTCGCCGATGACACCTTCTCCAAACGGTTCACCGTTACGAGCGAACCGTTCGAACAGACAACCATGGAGCAGAACTATCTGGTGGTGATTGCCAAAGAACTGATGTGCGGCGAGTGCAGTTTGCCGATGGAAAGCGATCAGACTCGATCGGTGACGGTTGCATCCCGCCAGCCGCTGGTGATCCATAACGTTCAGGCGAATACCGGCGCCGCTGCCAGTTCAATCAGCATCTATTTGTCTGAGCATGTGCCCATTGATGAGGCTCGCGCCTATGTGTCGCTCGATCCGGCTATGCCGTACACGATCGAAGGCGAATACAGCTGGCTGACTGTGCGCGGCGATTTCAAGCCGGGGATGGCGGTCACGGTCAACATCGCGCAGGGGCTGCGCGCGGTTTCCGGGGCGGTGCTGCAGAATGACTTTTCCACGAAGGTAGTGTTCCCGGACATGCCGCCATCGGTAGCATTCACGTCGCGCGCGGTGTTCCTGCCCCGGCTCGGTGCCGGCCATCTCGAGTTCAAGACGATCAATCTGAAAGAACTGGCGATCGAGGTGGAGCAGGTCTTTCCCAACAACCTGGTCTATTTCCTGACATCGGGGTACGGCGACTACGAGTACTATCGGTCTTCATCGGTGGACTTAGGACGGACGTTTTTCGTCAAGGATATCGAAGTTGAGGCACAACAGAACGAGCCGCTGACGACAACGATAGATTTAAAGAGCATCATAGGCGATATCGGTCAGGGGATATTCAAGGTGGCGGTAAGGGGGCGTGAGCAGCGCTGGATTGCCGACAGCCGGTATGCGATGCTCACTGATATAGGCATCTCGGCCAGGCTTGCGGATGACTATCTGATGGTGTGGGCCAACTCACTGGCGACTGCGCAGCCGATATCAGGCGCGGCTGTCACGCTAATCAGCCGTAACAACCAGACACTCGTGGAGGGAGAGACCGACTCGCGCGGTATCGCCACGTTCGAGAATATCAAGGACAAGCTGGCCGGATTCGAGCCGTTCGTTATATTGGTATCGCGCGGCCCGGATCTCTCGTACGTGCGCCTCGATGAGAGCCTGCTCCCGCTGAGTGATTTCGATGTCGCCGGGCGGCCGTACCTGGCGTCCGGCTACGAAGCGTTTGTCTATTCTGATCGGGGTGTCTATCGTCCGGGCGACACCGCCCATTTGGTATCGATCGTACGCGGCACCAAAGTTTCGTTACCTCCAGCCTTTCCCTACTTCCTGACGATCTATGATGCCCGCGGGCGCAAGTTCACGAGCTTTCGGCTGGCGACCGAGGGATCATCGATTGCGGCAGTCGACTTGCCCATTCCCGATTTCGCCGGCACCGGCAAGTACACGGCAGTGGCCGAGATAGGCGAGGAGCTTCAGATAGGACGGGTGGAATTCCAGGTCGAAGAGTTCATGCCCGACCGAATCAAAGTGAGCTTAAGTGTGCCGTCGAGTGCCTATCACACCGGCGACACAGTCGAGGCCGGCGTCGACGCCAAGTACCTGTTCGGCCCGCCGGCGGCAAATCACAAAGTGGCCGGCCATGTCACTATCGAGCCGCAGGAGTTTTCTCCGTCCGGCTGGTCGCAGTACACCTTCAGCGATCACAACCGTTCATTCACCAAGATGGAGATCGATCTTCCCGACACCATCCTCAATGACACCGGCAGGCATGTTTACCGCTATACCCTGCCGGACAAACTGTCCGCACCATCGGCGCTCAAGGGTCTACTGTCGGCGACTGTTTCTGAAGAAGGTGGACGGGGGGTGAGTGCGTATGCCGAGGTGACCATTCATCCGTATGAGCGGTATGTCGGCCTGATGACAACGCTCGATGGCTACGCGAAAGTCGGCGAGCCGGTCAGCGTGAAGGTCGCCAGTGTCGGCAGCGACGGGCAGGCGGTGGAGATTCCCCAGGTTGATCTCAAATTCTATCGCATAGTTTACAACACGACATATAAACGAGACCGAACCGGAGTGGGCCGGTGGGTGTCGGAGAAACGACAGCAACTGCGCGACTCAGCCAAGGTTTCGGTCGTTGCCGCCGGCGCGATCGCCGTGTTCACACCCGACAACTATGGCAGTTACGAGATAATCGCCACGGACCCGGAGACCGGGCACTCGAGCTCGGTCATGTTCTATGCCTCCGGCTGGGGATACGCGCCCTGGGCGCTGACCAATCCCGATAAGATAGAACTGGCGTTCGACAAGAAAGAGTACAGCTCCGGCGACAAGGCGATCCTTCAGGTGCGGGCTCCGTTCGGCGGCAAGCTGCTGCTCACGATTGAAAAAGACAAAGTATTCGAGACAATAACACGAGACATGGCGGAGAATACCGCCGAAATCGTTCTGCCGGTCAAGCCGGACTATTTCCCGAATATCTATGTTACGGTGGCGATAGTGCGGCTGGCTGATTCGCTCGAGCCGAATATGCCGGCGCGGGCATTTGGAGTCGCTCCGCTCCTGGTGCGGAACGACAAGCGGCTGGAAATTGCGCTCACCGCGCCGGAGGTGGTCAAGCCCAAGAGCATGGTGAGGGTCGATCTTCAGATCAGCCGACCCAAAGTGTCGCAACTTACCGTGGCGGCGGTCGATGCGGGCATTCTGCAATTGACTGATTTCCAGACACCCGATCCGGTCGAATTCTTCTACGGGAAGAAACAGCCGCACCTGAAACCGTACGACATGTACGCGCTGATATATCCGAGAGTCGAGCAGTCGTCCAGTCATATTCGTCCGGGCGGCGACAAAATGTTCGCTGCCGGCCGCAAGCGGCATCTCAGCCCGATTACGTCGCGCCGGGTCAAACCGGTGGCGCTCTGGTCCGGTTTGGTCGAGACCGACAGCCAGGGCAAGGCCAGTGTGACATTCACGCTGCCTGAGTTCAACGGCAAGCTGGTGATCATGGCCGTAGCCGCACAGAACGATCTGTTCGGTTCGGCAACGGGTGAAGTCATAGTGCGCGACAAGATTGTCATTCAGGAGAGTTTCCCGCGCTTTGTCTGTCCGAACGACATCTTCGACGGCCTGGTGACGTTGTTCAACAACACCGGCGCGAGGACCGACATAACGGTCAACGCTGTCGCCGGCGGGCCGGTGGAGTTTATCACCCCGCCGCCGCTCACTATCACGCTGGATAACAACCGGCAGGAGAGCGTGGCATTCCGCTGCAAAGCAGGTCAGACACCGGGCAAAATCGAGTTCGCGCTCAGCGCTTCTGGCGCAGGAGAGCGCGCGACCCTGTTGCTTGAGCTGCCCAATCGCCCGGCGCAGCCGCTCGCGACCGTGTTCGGCTCAGGTGCGGTCACAGCTTCAGCGCCCGCGCAGTTTGTGTTTCCGGGCGACTGGCTCGATGGCACCGACCAGTACGTGCTGAAAACGTCAGCGATGCCGGCGGTTTCGTTCGCCCGCAACGTCCAGTATCTCCTGCATTATCCGTACGGTTGTGTGGAGCAGACCACCTCGCGGCTGTTCCCGCTGCTGTACTTCAATGACCTTGTCAAGGTAGTGGAGCCGGCGATTTTCGGCGGCAAGGGGCAGGAGTATTTCATCCAGGAAGGAATCCAGCGGTTGCACAGCATGTTTCTTCCGGATAAGTCGTTCGCCTTCTGGCCGGGCGGCACGTCCGGCAACAACTGGTCGACCATCTACGCCTCACACTTCATCTCTGAAGCATCCAAGGCCGGGTACCATGTCGATAAGAAGTTTCTCAGGGACATCTATGATCATCTCGAGGACATGGCCCTGGGGAAGAACATCCGCGATCTAAACGAGGCACACCGTGTCTACGCCGCCTACGTTCTGGTCCAGGCGGACCGCCTGCCGCAGCGAGTGGTCTCCTATCTCAAAAACCTGGATCCGTCCTCGCTCAAACCGTACACCCGTTACCAGTTGGCGGGCGCGCTGGCGCTGTCGGGCAACATGACCGAGGCGTCGCGCTTGATTCCGCCAACGGTGCAGCCAAACCTCTTCGAACCGGAAACCGGCGGTGATTTCAACTCCGGCGTGCGCACCGACGCCATCCTGATGGAAGTGTTAATGGCGCTCTCGGAGGACGATCCGTCGGTCGAGGTGCTGGCCCGGTCGCTCATGCAACGATCCGAGGTCAACCAGTGGTACACCACGCAGGAGAACGCGTTCGCCCTCATGGCACTAGGGAAGTACTTCAAGAAGAAGAACAGTTTCAGTTTCAAGGGGCAGGTTAAGATCGAGGGCGAAGAGAGTGTCGCTATTGATTCAACCGGCTTCAGCCTCACGCGCGAGGATCTGGGTGATCGCTCGGTGTCAGTTTCGGTCAATGAGGGCGGCGGCTCCTGTTTTTATTACTGGCAGGCGAGTGGCGTCCCGCTGACTCCGGCCGCCGAGGAATTTGACCGCGGCATGGTGGTGCGGCGGCAGTACCTGAGCGAGAACGGCAAGCCTCTCGCGCTGGACAGTGTGCCGCTCGGCACCCAGGTGGTCGCGCTGATTACGGCCAAGGCAACAAGCAAGCGGCTTGACTACGTGGTCATCAGCGATCTGCTCCCGGCCGGATTCGAGATCGAAAACCCGCGCCTGAAAACCACACCGCGCCTGGCCTGGATTCCGAGTGAGAGCGGCGCGGCCGAGTACCAGGACATTCGCGACGACCGTCTGCTTATCTTCACAACCCTGTATCCCGGCCGAGACATTCAGTTCTACTACAGCCTGAGGGCCACGAGCGCGGGCGAGTTCACGGTGCCGCCGGTAGCGGCCGAGTGCATGTACAATCCGATGATGGCCAGCTCGGCATCATCGGGGGCGGTGACGATCGTGAGATGACTGACAGTCGGGACCTTAGTAGTTTCGACCAGTGTCGGGATGACCCTTCACTGGCTCAGAGTGACACAAGCATCCCGACCTACTGGGTATGAAGATGTTGACGAGATTCATGAATCTGGCGCGAACCTGTCTGCGGAGACCGGCATTCCGCAAGGTCATCGGCGTGAGTATACTCGCGATTGCTACGCTGGGCGTGCTCAACTGGTTTGTCTTCCCGCTGCCGCATCATCTTCTCAAGCGGCCGACATCGACATTCGTATACAGCCGCGATAACCACCTGCTGAACTGTTTCACGTCGACAGACCGCTTCTGGCGCAAGCCGGTGAGATTGGAGCAGGTGTCGCCGTTAATGATCAGCACCGTACTCGCCTGCGAGGACCGCTGGTATCACTGGCATCCCGGGTTCAATCCGGTGTCGCTGGCTCAGGCGGCGGTGGATAATCTGAGAGCGGGGCGATTCGAACGCGGCGGTTCGACCATCACCATGCAGATCGCCCGCATGATCGAGCCGAAAGAGCGCACGATTCCCAACAAACTGCTTGAAATCCTTCGCGCCGTGCAACTGGAGATCAGTTACTCCAAGGATGAGCTGTTGGAGATCTACTTCAATCTCGCTCCCTACGGCGGCAATATCGAGGGTATCGGCGCGGCGACCTGGCTATATTTCGGCAAAACGCCTTACAGGTTGTCGGTGTCGGAAATTGCCGTGCTGACCGCGCTGCCGTCGTCACCGACCAAACTCCGCCCTGACCGCGATCTGGCCGCCTGCCTCAATCGCCGCGACCTCGTGTTGGCGGTGATGCACGAGCGGGGGCTGATTTCGCGCGATGAACTCGGGCAAGCGCTGCGCGAGGAAGTGCCGATCGCGCGGGTCAGCCCGGCGGTGGCAGCGCCGCACTTTTGCCAGAGCGCCATGATGGCGCAACCCTCACAGCCGGAGATTCGCTCGACACTCGATTACGGCATACAAATCACCTGTGAGCGGCTGGCGCGCAACTACCAGGTCGGGCTGGCGTCAAAAGGCATTCACAATCTCGCTGCGGTAGTGCTGGACAACCGGTCAGGCGAGCTGCTCGCGCTGGTTGGGTCGGCTGACTTCGACGATGCCGGGAATCATGGCCAGGTCAACGGTGCACTCGCGCCGCGCTCGCCCGGCTCGGCCCTTAAGCCGTTCGTCTATGCGCTCGGATTAGACAAGGGCTTCATTTCCTCGGCCCTCAAAGTGGAAGACCTCCCGGTGAACTACGCCGGATACATTCCGGTCAATTACGATGAACAGTACAACGGGGTGGTGTCGATCTCCGAGGCGCTGATTCAGTCGCTGAACGTGCCGGCGGTGAATCTCACCGTCCAAGTCGGCCTTAAGGAGCTTTTCAACCTACTTCGTGCCGGTGGTATAACGACACTGACGCGCAAACATGTCGAGTATGGTCTGCCGATGATTCTCGGCTCGTGTGAGGTCAACCTGGTCGAGCTGAGCAACCTGTACGCCACCCTTGCGCGCGGGGGCGAGTATGTTCCAGTGAGGTACACACGCGAACGCGAATCATGCCGGCCGGTTCGTTTGTTTTCCAGGGAAGCCGCTTATCTGATTACCGAGATACTGGTCGATCTGAAACGTCCTGATATGCCGAGCAGTTGGGAGTTCACCGTGGGCATGCCCAAAGTCGCCTGGAAGACCGGTACGTCGTACGGGCGCAAAGATGCCTGGGCGATCGGCTACGATCCGGACTACACGGTTGGAGTCTGGACCGGCAATTTCTCGGCCGAAGGTTCGGTCGCCCTGGTCGGCGCCGAGACCGCCGCGCCGCTTATGTTCGATATCTTCACTGCGCTTCGCCCGGACGGCAGCCCAACGTGGTTTGAGCCGCCGGCCGGTATCGACGAACGCATGGTGTGCGCGGTGAGCGGTAGGATCGCTACCCAGGCCTGCCCCGATCAGATCGGCGAGGAGTATATCGTGGGCGTGTCCCCCAACGCCAAATGCAGCGTGCATCGAAGCATCATGGTCGACTCGCGCACCGGCCATTCGGTCTGCCGGTATTGTGCTGTGGACGGTCGGAGCCGGGAGATCACGGTTGAGGATTGGCCGCCGCGGCTGGCCTCATGGCTGGCCGGACGGGGAATCGTGCCGCACCACCCGCCGCACAATCCGGAATGCCGGGGTGAGCTGACGGGCGACGGGCCGGTGATTGTTTCGCCCGAGCGCGACGCGGTCTACGTAATCCGGTCAAGTGTGCCCAAGCAGTACCAACACATTCTGTTTCAGGCGTCGCTGCCCCTCGATAGCCACGAGGCGCACTGGTTTGTCGATGGCCATCTGTTCGCAACTGCGCCGCCGGACAGCGGCGTGTTCTATCTCCCTGAGCCGGGGCAGCACCGGGTAATGTGTATCGATTCCTACGGTCGCTCGGCAGGGGTGAATTTCCGAGTGCAATAACAGGGCAATCGCCGGCAAGGGAGCGCAGCCAGGATCTTACAATGAAAGTGGGGCAAGCCGTTTATCGGCCTGCCCCACTGGCGAACAAAGAGCGGGCAACCCCGTTACTTTAGCAAATTCACCTTCAAACTGCCGGTCGACTCCGCTGTGGTGATCCTTATAAGGTATACGCCTGATGCCAGATGACTGGCATCCCACGATACCACATGGTCGCCGGCCGGCTGCATTTCGTTGACCAACTCGGCAACTCGCTGGCCCAGGATATTGAAAGCTTCAATCACGACTTCGCCTGACTTCGGCAGCGAATAACTGATACTGACTGTCGGATTGAAGGGGTTAGGATACGCTCGGATGCCCGCTAAAGCGGTTTGGTTCTTGCCGCCCTTGCTCCTGGTGGTGGCAGTCGCCGTGTTACTCGGACCGGATTCATTACCGGCTTCATCGTAGGCGGTGACGTAATAACTATAGGTGGTGGCGGCTCGGAGGCCGGCATCGGTGAAGGTAGTCGACGTCGTCGCATTCACTCTCGTGCCGTTACGATATATGTTATAGCCGGCTACTCTGACATTGTCGGTCGATCCCTGCCAGGCAAGAGCGATCTGTGAGGATGAAAGAGCCGTGGCGGTCAGAGTGCTCGGATTGGTCGGCGGCTGGGTATCGCGGATGGTCTTCAAGATGACGGACCGGGTTGACATCGCTACAGGGGCTGATTTGCCATTGGTATTCCATAGGTCATACAGTCTCTGGCCCCAGTCATTGGTATGATTCTCGTCACGCAGGAACTCCACAAACTCCTTACTGGTAGTTTGGTAGTACAGGGTGACATCTACCCTTGCCGCCGATTCCGCCAGCGAATAGTAGGTGTCGTCCCAGTATTGTCCGTCAGCATACGAATAGCCCACCGGCGGTGATTGAATCGCCGTGAAAGCGGCATTGGTGAATCCGCGAGGAGGAATGCGATTGTCCGAATAGATTTGGTTATTCAGCACGAAATGGAACGACGGACCCGCGGGATAGCCGAGGGCCGCGGAAAGATCGGCCGACAGACCCGGTTCGATCTCGTAGATCTTGACGGCGGCATCGTGGCCAAGCACTCCGGTAGCGTTGTCGTAGGTGCCGGATTCGTACACGAGTGTTGCCGTGGTATCGTAGACTTTGACGTTGATCCAGATTCGCCGGCCCTCGGGATAACCCGACGGCAGTTTGTGGCCGGTCTCATTCGTGACCCGCACGTGAGCGCTATATCCGCCGGGGACAGGCGTGACGGTGAGGTCAAGGGTGGCCGCCTTCTGCAGCATGGCGATGGCGCGCTGAACTCCGGCGTTCAGGGCCGACTGGTTTACTTCACCGGGCCAGATTGCGTTCAGGATTTTGGGGACAAACGTGTTGCCGCCGGTCATGTCATGCAGAGGCAGATCGGTCCGTACCGGCGCTCCGGATTTGTTGCAACCCGTGCCCGTCACGTCTTTCATGTGGCAGTCCTGACAGGTCGACACATAGGCCTTGTTGCCGCCAAATTGCGGTGCATATACGCCGGCCGGGCTGTTGTAGGCGCTCATCAGCCACTCGCTGTAGGTGCGCTCGATGGGGAACATGGTGTAAGGCTCGAAACTCGGAGAAGGCTGGTCAAAGGCATTGGGCGAATAGGTATCATCGGCACCTCTTACGAAAGCCGGGTTGCTTACGTCATGACAGGTCCCACACAAGGCAGCGTCCTTGTGGAACGGCGAATAGTAGAACTGGTGGCGGGCCACCGGGTCGACAAACGGCCCGCGCTTGGCGTTGCTCGCGTCGGCGACATACATGCCGTTGGCCGATGTAGGGGGTATCTCGGCGAGTGTGGCTAAGTACGCCTGGTCCTGCGGATAGGTTTCGCTCGTGTAAGTGGCATCGCCTGGATACGGGTTCGTACCCAGAGGCGTCGGCTTCACAAGCTTGTGACAGTAATCGCACTGCACGCCCTGGCGATCGTTGAGATTGAGAGCGGTGCCGTCAGTCGGCACCGATCTCCCCTCCAGCCAGCCCGCCGGCGAATGGCAGCGAATACACAGATCGCCGCTCTCAGGTGCGTCCTGGTTGGCGATTGCCATGCTGGCATAGAAGTACGGGTCCCGCGCCGCCTGAGACATCATGCTCCCTCGCCAGTTGTAGGCCGGCTCTACCGCAAGATTGTAGCCGCCATGACAATTGTCGCACTTGTCAGGCGTCTCCAGTTGGCCCGCCTTACCCGGCTGGGATCCGGGCATGAAGAAATCGTTGAGGGTCGACGGTACCGCTGCTATCAGCACGGCGAACATGGCGACCGCCAACACCCCGGCAATTAGACAAGTGTTACGCATGGGTAGCTCTCCTGGCTGGATCAGCCCGCAAAAGCCCGAAAATTCCGGGACCGGCTCCTTGCCGGTCAGGACTCACGCACCACTAATATGACAAAAATCGCCGGATTCCCAATGCCGTGGGGCAAGAGGTATCTTGTCCGAGGATAAGATGGCTATGAAAAAGTTAGGTGTCTCGTGCAGCCAGGTCGCGGAGCCGTCCCGGATCGACGATCTCAATGTGTTGCCGGTTTGTTCGCAGAATCCCGCTCCCGTTGAGCTCGTGGATGATCCGTGAAAACGTTTGCGGCGTGATTCCAACCGCGTCGGCCAGATCCTGGTGGCGTAGCTCGGTTGCTACAACCAGACGTTGGGAGCTCGGCGACGATGTATCCGCAAGGAATAGAAGAATCCTGGCCACCCGGGTACGGGCCGGGAGAATTGCCTGGTCGAGCATGCGCTCCTCGGAAACACGCAGTTCTACTGCGACCTTGTGGAGCAAATCCAAACTGAACTGGACCGACTCTTGCAACAGGCCCTTGAATGTGGCGGCGGGAACGGTGCATACCGTGGCCGGCTCGGCGACTTCGGCGGTCGCCGCATATGGCTCGTCGGTCAGAAGCGCCCTGAACCCGGCAATATCGCCGCCACCCAACAGCCGAATAACCATGGTGCGCCCGTCTCGTGCGGCTTTGACCAGCTTGACAACCCCGTCGTGCAGGCAGTACATGGCCAGGGGCGCCTCGCCCTCGTAGAACAACACTTCTCCGGCCTGGTAGCGGCGCACCGAGCGGCCCTGATCCAGTTTCGCCAGGAGATCCTCGCTAAGATGGCAGAATACGCTCCGCGCCAAAAATCCACAGACTGCGCACGATTGTTTCTCTCTCTCCAAACACCACGTCCGTTGATAATGTATATGTGATTTCTGAGTCTGTATGCAACCGTAACTTGCGGAAAGGCGATGTTCCCGACCGTTTTGCCGCCCTGCTCGGAACCCATCTTTGTTCAGAAACCGAGTGCCCGGATCAACGCTTTTACATACTCACCCGACTGCCGGCGATCCGCCGGTAACCACGGCTCCGGCCGACCTTACTCCAAACCGCATGAGCTGCCACAAGGCTCACGGCAACCAGCGGGCGTTTGGCTTGATCTTCGCAACCGGCAATGCGTCGTTCGACAAAGATGGCGACGGCTCCAACTACAAGGTGCTCTGCGGTCAATGCCACGTGCAGCAGCAATTGGATTGTAGATTAAATCAAGTAAGCGACTGCCTCAAGAGGAGAAGGGCCTGGCTCTTCTCCCCTGTTTCTTGTGTAATGAGAGATCGATCGGTTGGATGGCGCGTCCCGCCCGCGGCCTGCCAGACACTTTCATAAGACCGGACATCAAGTCCCCCCCCGTGGCCCACCCGCTTGCCGGTGGGATTGA
>JBFMGC010000033.1 GCA_040752815.1 Candidatus Zixiibacteriota bacterium | reverse complement strand
TGTTCCACCAACTGCGTCATTGATAGCGTGTTGGCGATAATGATTACGCCGATAATCGACAATCCATAGGCCAGCTCATAGGAAATCGTCTGTGCCGATGCCCGCAGGCCGCCCAGCAGGGAGTACTTGGAGCCGCTCGACCATCCGGCCAGAATCGTTCCGTAGACCCCCAGCGAGCCCACGGCAAACACGAATACGACACCGATGTTCAGATCGGAAATCACGCCCGGAATCGGTTGCCCGAAGACCGTGAAGTCATTAGTAAACGGAACCACCGCAAAGACCATCAGGGCCGGAACGAACGACACCATGGGCGCCAGAGTATACGCGAACCGTTCGGCGCGCTCCGGAACGATATCCTCCTTGAAGATCAGTTTGATGGCATCGGCAACCGGCTGCAACAATCCATACGGTCCGGCATACAGCGGCCCGATCCGGTGCTGCATAAAAGCAACGACTTTCCGCTCCAAATAAGTCGCGTACGCGCACCCGGTAAGTATCACGAGGACTACCACGATGATTTGCAGCGACGATATGATGGCGTATTCTATCATCGTCTCAGCCTACTACCTTACTGATTTTGACCCGGTCCACCCGCCGCTTGCGCATCAGCAGAGAATTGACCGGAAACGCAGAGAAGTTCCGGGGCATAAAGACAACATCATTCCGGATATAGCGCGATATGCGCACCGGTGCGACCACTTTACCCACCTCGGACTCGACGCGAGCGGAATCGCCGGCGTTCAGACCCAGGCGCTCGGCCAGCAACGGGGACATTTCGACATACGCCTCACCGCAGAAGTTGACCAATGAGGCGGCCTTCTCGGTCACATGCCCGCTATGATGAAGATCATCGCCCATAAACAAGACCACGGGATATCCGGCCGGCTGGTCCTCGGACACAGCTCGCACCTCCAGATAGCGATCGGGCAGCTCGACACCTGGATCAGCCATAAGCACATCGCGTATCATCCTGTCACGCTCTTCCGGGGACTCGAACAGCGGCTTCTCGAAATGCTCCGCGATGAGCTGTGCGATTTCATATCCGGGTTTCGATTCAAAACGCGGCGGGAGGGCGCGCGACGCCAACTGGACGCGCCCCTCGAGATTCACATAGTAACCGTCGTATTCGGCCCAACTGCAGAGGGGAAGCACGACATCGGCCAGGGCGCTGGTTTCGGTTTCGAACAGGTCGGCCACGACGAGAAAGTCCAGCCCTTCGAGGGCGTCGTGGGCAAATTCGCGATCCGGATAGAGCATTACCGGATTGCCGCCGATCACAAGACAGCTGTTGATCTCCTCTTTCTTCATGGCCAGGAGCATCTGATCAGTTGTCATCGGCGCCGTTTCCGGCCATTCGCCCCACTGCTCCTTGAGCCGGGTCTTCAACGAAGTCGGCGGTTCAGGCAGCAGGCCGAGTTTACCCGCCCCGCGCGAGTTGGCATAACGCGGCAGGATGGCGATCTGGCCTTTCGACGAAAGCTCAAACAGGCGATTGAGATTGCACAGCGCCGAGGCAATCGCCTCCCGGTCCCGTGAGCGGCTGACTATTTCTCCCGCGAACAACGTGACCCGGCTCCCGTGGGCCAGCGCCGAGGCCACTTCGGTAAACAAACTGGCATCGACACCGCAGAGTCTGGCGGCCTCGGACGAACTCCCCGGCGTGATTTTCTTTCGCAGATCGCCTATCCGCGAGCTGTCTACAAGGTTGTTTTCGATCGCCGCCAGGCAGATACCGTTGATGGCGATTTCTTCGGTGCCGGGCTGATAAACGAGTTCCGCGCGCGCGATATCGGCCGATTTGGTCTGATACGGGTTGAGCGCATAGACGGTCGCGCCACCGAAATTGCAGGCGCGACGCATCTTCAGGTATTCATTCGGGTGTTCCCTGACCAAATCGCTGCCGAGCGTGACAATCAGATCCGATTTTTCTATATCAGCTATACTGAAAGGCCGGCTGCAGAGGATGTCGTACGCTCCACCGGACACCGTGGGAAGCATCCGGTAATCCAGCCGGAAGTCTATATTATTCGAGCCGATAACCGTGCGGAACAGCTTGGAAAAACTGAACAGCGAGGCGTTATCCAAGGTGGGTGATACCAACCCGCCGATACAGACACGGCCCTTCTTCTCGATGATCTCACCGAGCCGGTCCCTGATCACCTCCATGGCCTCTTCCCAGCTCGCCTCAACCTGCTTGCCGCCCTTCTTGACAAGTGGTCTTCTGAGCCGGTCCTCTGAAGTCACGATCTGATAACCGTAGCGGGTTACGTCTGTGATCCAGCCGTCATCAATATCGTCGTTCGGCCGCGAGGTTACACGGAAGATTCGCCCCTGGTGGTCGTTCTTAAAGAACAGGATGTTAGCACCGGAACTGTGGAATGGGCAGATCGACGATGTGGTCTGAGTCAGCCAGACCCTGATCTTGTACCGCCAATCGGTGTTAATGAGCGCGCCCACCGGGCAAATCTCCACGAGGTTGCCCGAGAACGGGTTGTCCACGCGACGCCCCGGCGCGGCGTTGATCTCGGTGTGATTGCCTCTCTCGAAGGCGCCGAGATCGTGTTCGCCGAACGCTTCCTTGTTGGCCCTGGTGCAGCGGTAGCAGCGGATACACCGGTTGCGGTTAAGGATAATCTCCGGCCCGATCCGAACTTCATCGAATGTCGTCTCGGCTTCCTGAATTCCGAAGCGGCGCTTCTGGAATTCAAACCGGCTGTCGTCGTAACCGTGGGCAAAAGTCAGGTCCTGGAGCGTGCACTCTCCCCCCTTGTCGCAGGTGGGACAGTCGAGCGGATGATCAATCAGAGTGAACTCGATAACGGCCCGCCGACCCTGCTTGACCTTCTCGGAATCAGTGCGCACCACCATGCCGTCCATCGCCTCAGTCGCACACGAGATCGCCAGCTTGGGCCATTTCTCGATCTCGACATAGCACATCCGGCAGGCGCCCTCAACACTCAGCTTGGGATGCCAGCAGAATGTGGGGATTTCGATCCCCTGTTGCTGGGCGGCGATCAGGATAGTGGTGCCCTTCGGGACCGTGACCTGGCGGCCGTCAAGGGTAAACGTCACTGTGGGCGGCGCGACCGCGGTGGCCGGGTTCTGTTTGACTGCCTCGGCCATCAGACACCTTCCGCCAAACTGAACTGTGTTCTCACGAGGCACGTGCCGTGCTCGACATGGTGCTGCCATTCGTCGCGCCATTTCTTGATAGCCGATTGAATCGGCATCACTGCCGCGTCGCCGAGCGGGCAGACCGTGCGACCCAGGATATTGTCGCAGATCGACTCGATCTTCTCCACGTCGCCCGGTTTGCCGCCCCCTTGTTCGATGCGATTGATGATCTGCTCAAGCCAGCCGGTGCCGTCGCGGCAGGGCGTACACTTCCCGCACGACTCATGACGGTAAAAGCGAATGAGGTTCGCGATTACCCAGACGATACAGGTCTCCTCGTGAAAGACAATCACCGCGCCGGATCCGAGCATCGAACCCACCGCCGTCAGAGACTCATAATCCAGCGGCACGTCTACTTTGTCGGGGGTAAGAAACGGAGTCGATGATCCCCCCGGGATTACCCCTTTGAGCTTTTTGTCGCCAAGGATGCCACCACCGTACTGCGGACTATAGATCAGGTCCTTCAGACTGTGACCCAGAACTAATTCGTAGTTGCCGGGCTGCCTGACATGACCGGACAGACTGAAAATCTTGGTGCCGGTTGATTTCTCTGTGCCGAGCGATTTGTACCAGGCGGCGCCACGCACAATGATGTGTGGGACTGTCGCCAAAGTCTCAACATTATTGACAATGGTCGGGCAATGATAGAGCCCCGCCACCGCCGGAAAAGGTGGCTTGATGCGCGCATTTCCCCGCTTGCCTTCGAGCGAGTTCAGCAGGGCGGTCTCCTCGCCGCAAATATAAGCCCCGCCACCCGTATGAATAACCATATCGAGGTCGTACCCGGAGCCGTGGATGTTTTTGCCGAGATGGCCTTTTTGATAGACCTCGTCCATGGCGGTCCGCATAACGTCGATAGAGAACCCGAATTCCCCCCTGATATAGACGAACATGAGATGGCAGCCGATCGCATAAGCGGCGATAGCCATCCCCTCGATCACGGCGTGGGGATCACGCTCCATCAGCACCCGGTCTTTGCAAGTGCCGGGTTCGGATTCGTCGGCGTTGCAGACGAGATACCGGGGCTTGGTCGTGCCTTTGGGGATGAAGCCCCATTTCATTCCGGCCGGAAAGCCGGCGCCGCCGCGCCCGCGCAGTCCGGAACTCTTGACCTCGGCCGTCACCTGCTCCGGGGTCATCTCTTTGAGTACTTTCCGCCAGGCCTTATAGCCGCCGTGGGCCTCATACGTATCGATCCGAGTCTGCGCCGGATCTTCGACATATCGAAACAGGTGCAGCCGGTCCGAGCCCGCCACCTCCGCAGCATTTGTCCGCACCGGCGAGTAGAAGCTCACTGCTTGCCTCCCGCCCGCGATTCGCTGCGCAGCTGCTCGATAATCGCGTCCACCCTCTTGCGCGTCAGGTTCTCATAGTAATCGTGGTTGATTTGCATCATCGGCGCGGTGGCGCAAGAACCGAGACACTCTACCCGCACGATCGTAAACAGGTTATCCGGCGTGGTCTCACCCACCTGAACTCCCAGCTTCTGTTCGAGATACGCTATCAGGCTCTCCGCCCCCAGCAGCGCGCACGAGATATTGTGACAGACCTGAATCAGATACTTGCCCACCGGTTTCTTGGGGAACATGGTGTAAAAACTGGCCGCCTCGGCGATTTCACCCGACGGCACACTCAAGACTTCTGCTATTTCGTCGTAGATATCCTCGTTGAGATGGCCGATCTGGCGATAGGCAATCGTCAACGCCGGCAGGATCGCCGATCGCACCTGGGGGTACTTCGTGGCGGCCTCGCGGATACGGTCAACAGATTCGGCCGTCAGCATCATCGGTCCACCTCGCCGAGCACGATATCCACGGTTCCGATAGCGCAGATTACGTCCGCCACAAGTCGGCCCTCGACCAGCGCCGGAAGCGCTGACAGGTTTATGAACGATGGCGGCCGGACCCGCACACGATTGGGCTTGTTGGTGCCGTCGGAGGCAATATAGAACCCCAGCTCGCCCTTGGGTGACTCCACCGCCTGGTAGACCGAGCCGCGCGGCGTCTTGAATCCGTCGGTGATGATCTTAAAGTGGACGATCAGCGACTCCATCTTGTGCAGTACATCTTCCTTGGGCGGCAGCACTACCCCCGGGACATGGGCGCGGTACGGCCCTTCGGGCATACCGTCGAGCGCCTGCTGGATGATTCTGAGCGACTGGCGGATTTCTTCAAGACGGAGCAGGTACCGGTCGTAGGCATCGCCGTTTTGCCCGAGTGCAATCTCAAAATCGAATTTTTCGTAGCCGCTGTACGGCTCGTCCTTGCGCAGATCGCGTTTCACGCCGCTGCCCCGCAGCATCGGACCGGAGAGTGACCAGTTTATCGCGTCCTCGGCCGAGATTACCGCCACCCCTTTGGTGCGCTGGACGAATATCGGGTTGTGGGTGAGCAGTTTTTCGTAATCGACCAGCCGCTCGGGCATCACCTTGAGAAACTTGCGCACGAGCTTGTCAAAATCGGGCGGCAGTTCCTCGGCCAGGCCGCCGATTCGTATATAGGTGCTCATCATGCGCTGCCCGGCGCAGGCCTCGTAGATATCGACAATCATCTCTCGCTCGCGGAAAGCGTACAGGATCATTGACATCGCCCCCAAGTCGATGGCGTGAGTACCCAGCCAGACCAGGTGCGACTTGATGCGGGTGAGCTCGGCCAGGAGTACTCTCGCCCATTTGACCTTCTCCGGCACCTCAATGTCCATCAACTTCTCGACCGCCAGACAGAACCCGAGATTGTTTATCATCGGCGCCAGGTAGTCCATCCGGTCGGTGCACGGAATCGCCTTGTAGTAAAGCTTGGACTCCATGGTCTTCTCGATCCCGGTGTGGAGGTAGCCGACTATCGGTTTGGCCTTTACCACGGTCTCGCCCTCGACTTCGAGTTCCACCCGAAGCACCCCGTGGGTCGCCGGATGCTGCGGCCCCATGTTGATCTGGAGAGTGCGGGACTCCACTACTTGATCACCTCCGGGGGCTGGTCCTTGTTCCAGTTGAACTGCGGGACCTCGTAAGTCAGCGGGTAGTCCTTACGAAGCGGGTACCCCTCCAGCTCGTCAGGCGTGAGGATTTTGGTCAGGTCGGGGTGGCCGGTGAATTTGATCCCCATCATGTCCCAAACCTCGCGCTCCATCCAGTTGGCGCCGTTCCAAATAGGCGTGAGACTGGCTACCACCGGGTTCTCCGCCGGAAGCATGACCTTCAGAAAGAAACGGTACTTATGCCGGAAACTGCAGAGGTTGTAGACTACCTCGAATCTCCCCCCCATGACACTCTCAAAGCCCAGCCAGTCACACGACGTGATGTCGGCCAGGTAGCGGACATCGAGTTCGGGATCATCTATAAGCGCCTGGCAGACAGACAGTAGCGACTCCGGCTTGATGTAAAACGATTGCTCTTCTCGGAAGTTAACCTCGCGGATGAGGGCGTCCGGGAACCTGGTCTGCAGCCACTGTCTGATCTTGTCTACCATGCTCAGGCTTGTACCATTGTTCACAAGAGCCGGCGGATGATTTGACCGGATCGGCTCCTGGCGCTTAGTGCGCCACGCTCCGGCCCCACTCCTCTCGTTTTGCCTTGAGAGATTCTTTTTCGATCTTGGCGTGAAGTTTCAGGATGCCGTCCATCAGCTGCTCCGGTCGTGGCGGGCAGCCGGGCACATACATGTCGACTGGGATGATCCGGTCCACACCCTGGACGATCGCATAGTTGTTGAATACGCCGCCGCACGACGCGCACGCTCCCATCGCGATCACCCACTTGGGATTCGGCATCTGCTCATAGAGCGTCTTGATCACCGGCGCCATTTTCACCGAGACCCTGCCGGCGACAATCATGAGATCGGCCTGGCGCGGCGACGGCCGGAAGACTTCCATGCCATAGCGAGACATGTCATACTTCGACATGAATGTCGCCATCATCTCTATCGCGCAGCAGGCCAGTCCGAAACCAAGCGGCCACATCGATCGCTTGCGCGCCCAGTTGACCATCTTGTCGAGCGTGGTCAGGATTACCGAATCAGGGATCTTCTCCTCTAATCCCATCGCAACGCTCCTTTACCCAGCTCGTAGAAGTAGCCGACCAGGATGAGCAGAACAAACACGGTAATTGCCGTGAAGCCGAACATGCCGAGATCGCGCGCCACTACCGCCCATGGCATCAGGAAGACGATCTCGATATCGAACAGAATGAACGAGATAGCCACCATGAAATACTTAACCGGCACCGGATCGCGGGTGGTTCCGACCGGGTCTATCCCACACTCGTACGGTTGGGTTTTCCTGCCGAGCCGGGTACGACGGCCGAACAGAACGGAGAGCACGGTCAGTGCGACCGCCAGAAAGGTCGCCAGGGCCAGCAAGAAAAGTAACGGGTAGAGCTCTTCGAACATGCTGTTTTCCTTTGGCCGCCAACGGCTTCAAACAATAGCGGCTACTTTAGGCCCTGGGGGAGGGAATGTCAAATGCTTTTTGGAGCGCGCCCAGAGCGGGTTCTCCTCAGCACAGGGTACCGGACGCTATTGAGCTACAACGGATTGCCGAGCGTAGGCATCGTTTGCCGGCTCTTCCCAGCGCCGCCACTGGGGCTATCTGCCTCAGCCACAGTCAATAGAAATTGTAAGTCCACAAAAGTACGGGTGGTTCCGCGTGATTTCGTGCACAATCCACCGCTCGAACGATCCGTAGGCTTTGGAATGACCGTAGATGCTGGCAGATTTGCCGGCCGAATCGAGCTTGAGGTGCCCACCGCCTATTACCTCTACGGCCGGATCGACTACTTCAACCAGGTCGGGTCTTCTTGCCCACGTGGAGGTGATCTGGAGGCGTCGGCAGAACTGATCGACAAGATTGGCGTGGTAGCGGAACTGGGACACTGGTCCCAACACGAAGTAATAACGCTCACGCGTTCGGACAAGAACGAATTTCCACGCCGGTTCCTGGTGATCCCCCAGTTTGGGCAGACTCGTGTCGACGTCTGGTGCGAGATTGACCACACTCACCGGCTTGCCGGCTGCGCGCGTCTCAGTCAACACCAATCCTGATGTGATTGGAGAAAATCCATCCCCGCCGCCCTTTCCAGACCTCGGCCCGGTAAAGGCCCGGCTCTCTCACTTTGAGTTCGAGATGCGTGCCATGGGTGTCGGCCACCTGGTGTCCGTTTCCGACCAATCTGATGTGCGCCCGCGACGGTAACTCGACCGAAAGCGTGATGCCCTCTCGAAAAGTCATGGCGTCACCGCATACTGCGGTGCGGGAGCCGTCATTCGCAGAGAAGTGAAACTCCTGAGCGTCACCCCAGCGATGATTCGAATTGAACACCCGGCAATCCGCCAGCGCTTTATAGACTTGCTCCGAGGCGGTGGCAAAGTCGGAAGCAAGCGGCTGGTCCAGTATGATGTGCGTGAGAAGAGACCGAAAGTGCACTTTGTAGGGGAATATTTCGACGGTGAGGGGACCGAGCTTAACCGGGTACGCATGGGCATCGACTCCGGCAACGCCCACATAGCGTCTCTTACGGCTCAGGCGGTCCCATATTTCGAGCACCCCGGGCGGCGGACCGATCATCGACTTGCGCGGCGAAAGCGCCATGGGCAGCTTGTTCCACGGCGTGAGTTTTTCCATCCACTCGGACATCTGATTCCAAATCTCCAGCCCGTCGAAAAGATCGGTGTCCCACTCCGTCCAGGGATAAGGCGGGTACTTGCCCTCACGGCTGCGGTTCTCTATCGGATGCGCCAGAATGCCGAGAGCGCCGTCGCGATGCGCCGCCGCGACGTATTGTTTGGCACCCATGTTCTCCGGATAGACGCTCGGTGACTTGAAGATCAGGTAGTGGTTATTGTCTTCGAGATCGTTGTGCTCATAACCGATCAAGACCAGAGTACTTCCGTAAAACCCCTCCAGGCCTCGCTCACGATTGGTCAGACCCATGTGGTCGGTGACCATCAGAAAATCAAGACCGACTTCGCGGCCGATTGCCGCCACCTCCTCGAGCGATTTGGCGCCGTCGGACTCGGTCGTGTGCATGTGAATCGCGCCGGAGTAATGGTACCAGTCACCGCACTTCTTACCCATGCGAGGATTCCTTAGTCCTGGGGACACCGCGAAACACGAGTAATCCAATCAGCACCATCAGCGCGAGCGACAACACGCCCATCTTATACGGCAATCGGGCCAACCCCGCGCTGTCCAGGCCAAGTATGCCGCCGAGCCACTGGCCCAATGCTCGCTCGGGGCTGAACAGGTAAACCGTCAGCGTCCATATCAGCGGACCGACTACAGCGGCTGCCCGGCCGGACAGCGAAAACAGACCAAAAAACTTGCCCAGCTCATCGCGGGGGACAATCTCCGCCAGAAAGGGTCGAGTGGTGGTCCACAAACCACCCAACAGTACCCCCACTAGAGAACCCAACACCCAGACTGTCGGCATGTGGTCGGTCATCACGAATGCGGCGAACGCGATTACCCACCCGCTGAAAACGAGTGGCAACATGCGATGCAGTGACCAGTGCTTGGCCAGGAATCCCACAAGGAAGGATCCCGCTACTGCCGTAATGGTCGAGATGATCAGGAATGTGGTGATTTGCTGCTCCGGCATGGAAAGCACGATCGACAGGTAAAGTCCGATATTGAGTATTACGGTTGCGACCGCATCTTCCACAAAGTAGTCCGCCACTAAAAACCGAAGAACGCCAGGGTATTTCCGCGTCTGCCTGAGCGCCTGCCAGACCTCGCGGTAGGCATCACTGAGACTGGAACGCGCTACAGCGTGAGATGGTTTCTCTCTGACCCAAATAAAGCAGGGCATGGCGAAAGCGAAAAACAGCACCGCGCTCGGCAGGAACGCGTCCAGTTTGCCTCCACCATCGAGGAATGAAATCTCATGGCCGAAGAAATCCCCCGTCACAAACGGCAGCACGAATGCCATCCCTACAATCGAGCCGACATATCCCCACGCCACGCCGACACCGGATACCAGCCGCGCCTGTCTGCCGTCGGCTACAGAGTACAACAGCGCATTGTAAAACGGCATGGCCGCCTCGTAGGAAAAATTGGCGACCATAAACAGCACCAACATCCCGAGGAGCGCGCCTGCCGGAATAAGCGGCATCAACCCGACCGAAATGCAGCAGGTGATCGTGAACAGGAACAGAAAGGTCTTTTTCTTCGTGGCATGATCGGACAGCACGCCCAGCGCAGGGAGCAAGATGGCCGCCAGCAACATCGACAGAGCGAACGGAATATCGAAATAGTAGTCGCCGTAGCCGAGGTCCTCCACCAGGTATCGCTTCAGATAAAGCGATACGATGTTCATCGAATAGATCGTATTGGCGAAGTCGTAGAGCGACCACCCGACCACGTCGCGACGCCACAGAGAGTCAGCCGGGCTGCCGATCACAACTCCAACTCGCCGGAAATGGTCATCATGCCGTCTCGGACAAGCATCAGGAACGGCTCGAGTTCGAGTCCCAGGTTCGAACAAGCGGCGATATCTTCGCGCACGGCGCCGGCCGCAAACCGTTTTTCCTTGAACCGGCGCATCATGAACTCTTCGGTCAGAACCTCTAGTTTTTTCTCGGGGTGCATGAGTGCGCAAGCGACAATGAAGCCGGTGGTCGGATCTACGGAGAACAGCCCCCAGTCCAGACGCGAGCGGCATGGCACATGGCCCGGGTGTGCGTGTATCGCGTAGAGCATTTCAGCGGGCAGTCCGTAGGGAGCCAACCATTCGGCGGTGAGATAGGTATGCTGGTCCGGCGTTTCCTTGGTTTCGTTATAATCGAGGTCGTGGACAAGGCCGATCAGCCCCCAGTAATCGACGTCCTCGTTGAAATGCCGGGCCAGCGCCCGCATACCCGCCTCAACCGATAGAATATGCTTGAGAAGATTCCCTCGTCCGATACGCTCCAGCACCAATTGGTAGGCCTCTGGCCGAGTGAGCTTTAACTCCATCGGGTCCTCAGTCGAGAAAGTCCCAGGTAAAACCGTAATACAGTGAGTAACCGAGATCGGTCCAGTAATCCCGCTGCCCCTCGAAGGTTGAGAGCGCGTTCTGCATAATCCAGTGGAAGCGGAACTGCCCCAGGCGAAACGACAGTTTGACATTGGTCATTAATCTTTCGCCCAAGTCGGTCTCGACATATCCGTTGTACGGTCCCACAAAGACGGCCTCGCCATACGCCCAGAAATCTATCAGCTTCTGCCGCCAGAACAGATGGAGCTCCAGCCCTGAGAAAGCCTGATAATCGGGTGTGTACGCTCTCTCTTTGATACGCGCATAATCGACTTGGCGATAGCTGCCGCCCCCCTTGAAGCGGAGAAAGTCACTCAGGCGGATTTTGCCGATCGCGGAGGCCGAGGCATATTCGATATCGCCATTCTCTGGTGAGAACACCATGAGAGCACCTACCTGAGCTGGAAACCAGTCGATACCATCCCAGATTTTTCCGCCGGTGGCGGAGACTGTCAGGCTGTTATCCGGATGACCGAAGGCAACCTCGACTGCGCCATTCAGGGTCTTTTCCGAAACGAGATTCGGATTCCCCTGGTCGGCGTAATCCTGCGTGCTCCCGTTGTACAATCGGGCGCTCCTGTATGGCAGGTGAAGTTCGTTCTGCGATGGCGCACGCTCGGTGTAACCGACGGAGAACATGACGTACCTGCTCTCCCCTTCGCGCCGCAGCATGACTGCCGCGGTCGGCAGTACACGGTATAGTTCCACCTGGGTTGCTCTGAGCGCGAGGGCATAACCCCAGGGGAAGGTCGTTCGGGCCAGGTTTAGCGAGACTCCACCGGAGTAGCGCTCGTACCGAGCGTGCCAGTTATCATACTTGAGAAAGTCCCCGAATAGTTCAGCTCGCGCGACGGAAGCGCCCATTTGCCACTCTCGTGCCAGCTCCAGAGCGTGCCCGGTCTGGTTAAGATTGGCGCCGTAATCCCCAACCAGGCGACTTCCCTGCCGCACGTGCTGGTAGACAAGATCATACCTCGCGTTGCGTTCCATGTTATACCGGCTGAGCCGGACACGGCCGAGTCGATCAAAACGGTTGCGGTCCAAATGTGCGCCCAGGACGTCCGGGCGCACCTGGTACTCCCCGTCGCGAGCGTACAGATGGCCATCCGTCTCGATCTCCCACGTTCCTCCCAGCGGGAACAGGAAATCTCCGGTATAATGGTACGCGTCATCCTCGATACCGTAATAGAGAACATCGGCTTTGCGGTACCCGATCGACATATCCACGTGGCGGCCGTCAGTGAAGTCCTTTGCGTACCGACCACGTGCGTATGAGTATGAGTAGTCACCCTTATCGACCACGAAGCTGCTGCGGGGATTGGTCGAGTCCAGCGGACGGGGCCGGGTAAATAAAGTTGCGGCGGCGCGATCGGATCCAAACACCAGCCCCACCGGGCCGGGCAGTGCGGCCACGGTATAGTCCAGCGCGGTCGGAAGATCATTGAGATCGACCAGCCCGTCCGGCTCGACCACGTGTTCGAACGGTCGAAGCGGCTTGCCGCAGATTAACAAGCCCATGCGATCACCGGCCAGACCGTACGCCTGCGCGGTCTTACGCATCGGCGTCACCAGCGGTTCTAATATGAAAAAACCGGGGTCCGACCTGAGGTAATCGCCCGCATCATGGTGAAACGCCTTGTCGATCTCCGATCGAAGATTCCACCGGGGCGATACGTAATAGGCGGCCAGCGAGTCCTCATAAGAAAATCGGGTGTGTACGACTGCCTTGGGCGCCTCCTCCTGCTGACGGAACCGAAACCGGGTTTCGAACTCGAGCAGCATGCGCTGAGGCCCGGTGAGCGTATCCAAATTGACATCCGGATTCAGCATCAGGATAGAGTCGTCGATAGTGTGCGGCTCATTTGTCAGAAGAGAATCGAGCTGGACAGTCGTATCAGGAACGGTTTGAGCGCTGTCCTGAGGGGCATCCTGACCAGAAACGGTCGCTGACATCACGCCTACAACCGATACCAGCGAAACCAGTGTTATGCCCACAAGACCGGCCATCAGTAATTACCTTCGCGCTCAGATATTCGCCGTGTCGCGCCAAAAAGCAACGGGAAAATGACGGCATTAGCGGCCAGCGATACGGCCACAAACGGCAATCCCC
The DNA here is from genome assembly GCA_040752815.1 of Candidatus Zixiibacteriota bacterium. NCBI lineage: Bacteria > Pseudomonadati > Candidatus Zixiibacteriota > Candidatus Zixiibacteriota bacterium. The sequence continues at coordinate 16,563 of JBFMGC010000033.1, read as the reverse complement.
CGATTAGCCGCGGCCAGAACGGCCCAAACACCCAGGCATCGGTAACCGACACCGGCGCATAAAAAACCACTGTGCACGCGAGTGCAGCCGAGAGAAGTGTCAAATACCTGCCGGTTCTATTAGTGAAAGTCGACACAGCCGGCCGAAACAGTCGCCCCATCAGACCACAAGCAGCCAGACCGAAAATCTGGGACAGCGCGATGGGCATCGCAGCCGGGCCGAGCGGATTGAAAGTGGTCCATAGCCACATACCCAGGGCGCCGACCGCCGCGCCCGCCCATCCACCCCAGATATAACCCGCTAAAAACGCGATAAAGAACGCCGCATTCACGCCGGGCAGGTACGACGTGACCCAGGATAGAACGTAAATCAGAGCAGAAAGGAGCGCAATACGAGTGACCAGTCGGACCCGGGGCGTCATCGGATCACGGCCACCTTCACCCGTTCTTCCGCGAGTTGGGTCCTGAACCCGGCTCCGCCGAATAGACGGGCCACCGCCAAGTAGACTCCCGACGCCACATTCTTGCCGGCTTGATTGCGCATGTCCCAACCGACTTCGTACATACCCCCCGGCCGGGGACCCTGGCGATCCTCGCCGGTAAACAACCTCTCCAGCGAGCGTACCAGCTCGCCTGCCACGGTGTAGATATCCAATTGCAGTTTGGTGTGGCTGGACGCAGCGAATCCCACACTGTCCGTATAGGTGCGGAAGGCGAACGTGAGATCGTCACCGCCCATGTCACTGATGACCGCCGGATTGGGATACGGCATGAGCACCGCAGGGGTGAGATTGACGAGGCTCGAATCAACCGAGGATTCATCAAACACGCTGTAGGCGAACTTCACCTGGTTTCCAAAAGTATACGGTCCGGTGCTCAATGAGGTTGGGGTGAGCGCAAGCGTGAGCGAGCGGTACGGCATAAGCGGGATAACGCCAATCGAGTCGCTGCAAACCTGATCGCATGGGAAGATGCTGTCGAACTGCCCATTGACACAAATCTGCCGGCCTAACATTGACTCTAGGAATCTTCCCGGGAAAAGCCCGCTGTCGGTGCACTGCCACTCCCGGCAGATCGACCCGACCGAATCCACGCAAATAGAATCCAGACAAATCCAGGTCTCCCATGCGTCGACTGCCTTCGAAATCACGAGGTGTGAGTCCGGATCCTCCTCCATCTGGAATATACCTGTCACACCCCAGCGAACAATCGCATCCTGGTCAGGTGTGATGTAAGCGGTCAGCAGGCTGTCGATATCAATCGCCTGCAGGTTCTCAAGCCTTATGTATGTGACCCCGTTCGGCTCCGGCCTGAACCGATTGCCGTTGAAATCACGAGTGACCGGATAGCTTCGGTGCACGACCATGGTATCCAGGGGTATGTAGGCGTAGTTTGCCGCCTCGCTGTAGCCGAAATCGCCGGGGGCCTGTTCGGCATACGGCCCGGTGAAGAAATTCCAGGCGGCGAACTCGGCCATAGCAGACGCAAAATCTTCCACTATTAGCATCGAATCGACGCAGATTCCACCGGTGGCACTGTAGCAAACGCACCGATAGCGCGCATTGGCCGGATCCTGGCTGGCGGAGTCGATAACTTCATCGAATGCTCTAAGATAGTGCGGGCCCGCCCCGCGAGCGCCAGCATGCAGCCAGGTTTCCCGTATGGCATCCGGCCCGTACCTCTCGGACAGATAAATGGGAAAGACAACCGCCTGGTACATGTGGCCGTCCAGAGCGGTATCATGCAGCGCCGTGCGCGGGTGGTCGAAGAACAGGTAATCGTAAAAGTAGTAGTCGTTTATCTCGTCGTAGATTTCTTCTTCCATCCAGACCGACGACATCTCAAACCAGGTGATGTGCTCGGTTGCATCGATGGCGAAGTGCACTACGTGAAACATCTCATGAGCCAGCGTTACGCGCGCTGCGTCAAGCGGGCGCCCGACATATTGTGGAATGCTTTGGAAATCGTGATCGATCTGTATCCAGGCCGCCTCCCACCGGACATCCGCCTGGTAACACTCCGACTGGTTATGCGTCTGTCCGTAGTATCTGTCAGGCAGCGCCTGGACATAGATATCAACCCGTTCATCGCCGCCATCGACACAGATAGAGTCGACCAGAGGGCGCGGATAGCCGAGCGTATTGACGATATGATCGTAACACGAATCGGCTATCAGGGCCAGACTCTCTACATAATTGGGCACACCGTCCCCGTCCGAGTCGACCCCAGCCTGCCAGACAGCGTGGGTGCCGGTCACATCATAATGAATGAGGGTATTTCCGCCGGGGATACCGTACGAAGCCTGGGTTACCGGCCGCGGTTCGTCCTCTACTCCCAGAGCGGCCATCAGCCGCGGATCAAGGAACTCCCGGTTGCGCTGGAATTCGAGGATAGCCGGTGTGCCGCATTTCTCAGGATATGCGGTCGTTTCGTCATCAGACTGGGCTGCCGGGCGGGCGGCACTTTGTCCGGTGACGTACATGTACCGTTCGATAATCTCCCGCTGGCGCTCCAGTGATAGCTCATCGGCAACGCCCGTAGTCGCCAGAGTCACACTCACTGCCAACCCAAACCACATCGACGTTTTCAAATTCCACCTCGTATTTCCAGGGCGCGACTTTTCAATTTCTCCAGGTATTCGACCGGCACCGAATCGGCCCCTATATCCCCCTCGTGTTCCTGGCGGCCATGAAAGTCAGAGCCGCCGCTCAAAAGCAACCCATGCTTTTGGGCCAGCCGCTTTAGCTCCTGCACCTGCTGCTTGTCATGCGAATAATGATGTATCTCCAGACCGTCCAGCCCGAGCCTCACAAGAGATGGGACATGACGGTGCATGTCATTAATGTACGGATGCGCCAGCACCGCCACACCGCCGGCGCGATGGATAAGGGCGATGGCTTCGGGGGGACGTATCATGCTCTTTGGAATATATGCCGGACAGTTGTTGCCGATATACTTTCGAAAGGTCTCTTCGATACTGGAGGCCAAACCGTTTTTCACCAGCGCTTCGGCGATATGGGGCCGTCCGATTGCCGAGCCGCCCGCGGCTTCGAGAACCGTCTCGAAAGGGAGCCTAAGACCCTGCTGGTTCAGCCTTTCAACCATCTGACGCCCCCTCAGGTTCCGTGCCTCGCGGAAAGTTTCGAGCGTCTCGGCCAGCTCCTGATGATCAGAATCAAACAAGTACGCCAGCAGATGCATATCGCCGTTGCCGGTAGCTACTGACAACTCCAACCCGGACACCAGTTCCGGATCACCGGGCACAATCAGGTCCGCCAGTTCCCGATATCCGTCTATGGTGTCATGATCGACCACCGCGAATGCCACCAACTTGCGCGCGCGGACCTCTTCCAGAAGCTCGCGGGGAGAAAGAACTCCGTCGGACCTGCTGGTATGCAAGTGGAGATCGATGCAACTCGGCATGTACTAAATCCTGGCCTCAACCAGCCTTCTGATTTGAGCCGCGATTTCATCCGCCTCCGCGGCAATGGTGTCGGATTCGGATTTCAACCTGTCGGCAAACTCGCGGTCGGTTAATGAGGTCAGGTTTATGCGGACATTGTAGCGGGCGCCTTGCACCGAGGCCAGCCCCATCAGACCGGCCACACCAGCATCGGTGATCGAGTTCTCGTTGCCTTTCTCGGCAACCGCCCGCGCGAGGCGAAGCGCATCGAGTGATTTTTTCATAACTTCCAAGGGCACCTGGGCGGCCCGCCTGGTGGCATTCTGCACCGTCTTTTCGCGGTGCGCGACTTGTTCGTCCGACCCCTTGGGCAGTTTGAAGGCGTCCATCACTGCCGTGAAGGCCTCTTTGTCGGTGTCGATGAGCTCTGTCAGATCGGCCCGCAGACGATCGGCTTGATCTCGTATCTCGGACATCATCTCTCTGACATCCGCGTACTTCTTCTTAGTGATGGTCAGCCGGCTGACCATCGCAGCCAGCGCCGCGCCGAGCGCCCCAGCCGACGCCGCCACCGAGCCGCCGCCGGGAGCAGGCGAAACCGAGGCTACTTCGTCATAAAAGCTCGGCCCTGCAGCCCCTCCGCCCGCAGCCAGCGATGCTAATCTTTCTTCCAGTATCTGGTTCTTGGAGAAGGTGTCGAGGCGAAGATAGAAATTGCAGACATCGACCAGCGCATCGTTGGGGACCATGCCGACAATCTCCGACGACACCACGTTCACGCCGTAGCGCGCCGCCTCGCTCTTGATAGTCTCGAATACGCGGAAGATCGGTGTCTGCGAGAAGTCAACCAGGTTCATGGATATCTGCACCTGATTCCGCTCTTTGATCTCTACGCCCATCGCCTTGACGTACTTGTATCCCCCGCGAACCGCGCGAACGGCATCGGCAATCTTCTGGGCGATTTCCAGCCTGGTCGAGTCGAGGTACACGTTGAAGGCAATCAGGAAAAACCTGACGCCTATGGCGGTGGCGCCTGCTTTGAGATTCATGCGGGCGGGGCCGTAATCCGGTTTGCGCGCGGGATCGGTTTCGATCGTGTCGCGAATGCCCTCGTACTGCCCCTGGCGCACGTTCGCCAGGTTGCGCCGTTTTGGCGAGGTGGCCGCTTTCTCATACAGATAAACCGGGATTTGCAGCTCCTCGCCTACCCGCTTACCCAGCCTGTGAGCCAGTTCAATCGCTTCCTCATCGGTCGTTTCACCCAAGGGTATGAACGGGCACACGTCGCAAGCGCCCATGCGGGGATGGCCGCCCGTGTGCGTGCTCATATCTATCAACTCAGCCGCTTTTTGATAACCCCGGAAGGCGGCATCGACCGCCAGGTCGGGATGACAGACAAACGTCACCACCGCCCGATTGTGATCGGCGTCCATTTCGTGATCGATTACTTTGACACCGTTTTCGGATTCGATAGCGGCGACAATTGCTTTGACAACTTCCGGGCGGCGCCCCTCGGAATAATTGGGAACGCATTCAACCAGCTTGGCCATCGGCGGAACTCCCGGATCGTACTTAGAGGTCGATCCGATGCTTTAGACCCCAGGCGAGCAGCGGAATCATGATCTCATGGTGTCCGACAAAGTTGTACCCCTTGCCGACACCGTGGGTGGGGCGGGTGACAACGTTAAGCCTGGGGCGGTAATGCTCGATCATATCAAAATTGGCCGTGGTGAGCCGGTGTTTTCGCGGGTTCAAGTTGCGGGCGACGGTCAGAGCTTTCAGGAAAACTTCCGGAAGCATCACAGCCGAGCCAATATTGGCCAGAACGCCGCCCCTGTCAAGATCGGCGCACACGGAGGCCAGGAGCCGGAAATCGCGGTGCGACGCCTCCCCCGCCAGCGCGGCATTAAACTCCGGATGCTGCGAGACGATATCGGTGCCAATTCCCAGGTGCACGGTTGACGGCATACCGAGACGATAAGCTGAGGCGAAAAGTGAGATTTTTCGATGGGGCGCGTTCTCCAGCTCTATGAAACAACCGCCTGCCTCACCGAGACCGATTCGTTTGCGGGCGGCGATATCACAAACCGCGGCAAACAGTTCGGCGGTCTGCTTCACCATGCCGAACGAACCGTCGTCCAGCCCCGACTGAACATCCTCGGAAGTACCTCCGAAAAACGCCAGCTCCAAATCGTGCACCAGCCCGGCGCCGTTGAACGAAATCCCGGTTACGATCCGGCGCTCCATCAAGTCGATCAAAATAGGCGATAGCCCGACTTTGATCGTATGCGCTCCGAGGAGCAGATGGAAAGGGCGTTGATTAGCGCGTGCGGCTGCGACGTGTTCGATAAACTCATTCAGGTCGGCGGCCTTAAGATATTGGGGGAGTGAGTCGAAAAATGCTCCGGTCTGTGCCGAGGGTTTCAGCGGGCGGCCGAATCCGGCAGGGGTTGACTTGTTGCGACGCTTTTTGATCGAAAGTCGCTTCACGAGTGAAAGGTCGACCGGACGATACCGCCTGGGGGAGCGAGGCATAGACTTAGAACTCACCCGGATTGCCGAGCTCGTAATCGGTCAGCTCGACAGCTATAGATCCGATGATGACTTTGGATTTCATGAGCACCGGCATTCTCAAACGGTCGGCGGTCAGCCAGACTTTGAGCCGCCCCTCATGCTTGAAAAGCCCCACCGACTGTGTAATTGGCTCAACCACGAAGCAGTCGAACGTGCCCGCCTCGACCGTGATGCTCTCCCGTTCGAGCACCTGCACCTCGAGATGAAAGTGCTTGCCGTCGATAAAGTTGTCCACATACAAAGGCTTGCCGACTTCCAGCGGCTGTGCGCGCACGTAATAGAGCGTGGACAGGGCATCCTGCACGAACGGTGCGACCGAAATCGTATCGCTCTTGTAAATCACACGGTTGTTTACCTGGTCGAAATCGTACTGACGGTCCGAGCGGTAGCTTCCCTCGCGGAGTTTCTTCTCGAAGCGCCAGGCGAACAACCCGGCGGCATCGATTATCGACTCAACGCGATCTTCGACCCTGTAGAAGCTCGAAAAAAAACTGTTGGAGCGGGCCTCGGTGACTACCTGGTAGCACGGCCGACCCTGCCACTCGATCAGCCGAACGACTTTCATTGATGCCGTTCCAGCGCTGATGAAGCCGTATTTGACCTCGAAGCTGAACTTCTCCCCCACGCCGAAAGCCATATTCTCGATAAAGCGATCCGCGGGGCCGGACTGATCAGCCGCCGGTTCGCTTTGAGCCGCCTCGGCAATCCCCAGCTTGACCGCCGAGATGTAGAATAGCGGTGCGACACCCACGGTGATTATCATCCAGAAGGCGGCGTGCCCGAGCAGCTTCTTCTTAGCCATTGTTCTTGTGGTCGATCCGTTTCACAATCTCGGGAAGATGTTGGCCAAGGCTTTCGCCGATTTCAAGAAAAACTTCGTTGTAGTAGTCGAGGTCCATTCCGATAGGATCGCCGATCGCCTCGCCATCGGGACTGTTGTCCGGGAAGTTCTTGAGAAGGTATGTCTTCTCGCCAGCGCGCCGGTCCAGTTCGACAATCTTCTGGTGATGCTCGGCGGTCATGGCGAAAACCAGATCGGCTTGAGCGACCAACTCCGGGGTTAAACCCTGGGAGCGGTGCGGGGACAGATCCAGGTCCCATATCCGCGCCGCCTCCTGGGCATATATGGTAGCCGGCTGGTTGCGCAAACCGAGTGTCCCGGCGGAATACACCTCCACCTGACCCGGCCTCTCCTTCTCGAGCAGCATCCGAAGCGCGTACTCGGCCATGGGCGACCGGCAGGTGTTCCCGCTGCAAACAAACAAGATGCGGTATTTGTTGTCGCTACTCATTTACGATTCCCAGTACGCGCTCGATCTCCTCACGGGCGATTACCCCCTCGCGGAGCAGCTGCGCTCGCTGTGTGGAACAGTCTACCACGGTGGAGGTTCGCCCAGTAAGCGGTCCGGCATCGAGATACGCCCCCACCCGATTTCCGAAGATGGAGACTATTTCTTCAACAACTTCGGCGTCCGCCTGGCCGGAGACATTGGCCGAGGTGGCGGTTAGCGGCCACTCGGTCCGGTCCAGCAGTCCCTGGATAACCGGCGACGATGACCATCTCAGGCCGATCTTTCCCTCGACAACCCTCGGCGCGGACCAGTCCTTTCTTGCCCGCACCACGAGCGTCAGCGGCCCCGGCAGGAAATGCCGCGCCAACAACTTAGCCTGGGGGCTGAGTTCCCCCAGGTCCTCGGCCTCGGCCAGATTTCGTACCAGAATCGCCGTAGCCTTGGTCTGGTCGCGACCCTTGAGCCGGTAAAGCTGATCGACAAATCTCTGCTCATCGGCCCGGGTCAGAAGGCCGTACCGGGTTTCCGTCGGGGCCACCACCACTTTGCCGCGAAGCAACAGTTCCCGCGCGCGATCGAGAGTGGCAAAGTCCGGACGGACTGGATCAATCCTGAGCACCAGTCCCCTCGTCATCCTCTGCCGCCGAATCTGACGTACTTTCTTGTTTTGAGGTCGACTCTTTGTCCGGGCTGGTGTAAAGCGGGGCGACCTCACGGACGTTGATTCCCACCATGACAACCCAGGCATTGGTGTATCCGACCCCGCGCGCCTTCTGCTGATACCTCTCGGCCGAGGCTCTGTCGGGCCAGTTACCCACCCTGACTTTATAATTGGGCACTTCGTAATCGACATAGACCGGCTGATCGAATATCTCCTCGGCTACCCGCGCCACCTGGCGGGCCTCGCCATAAACGAGACCGGTGAAGATCTGAACCCGGTAGGATTGATTGTTGAGCGTATCAAGACCGATCACAGAGGAATCGTCAGCGGACGGTCGCGTTACTCCGGCCAGATCCACGGCTCCCTTTTCGATAATGACCTGTTTGCCGAAAATGTCACCGGTGCGCGGATACAGCGCGGGCACGATTTCTCGGTCCCGAGGCAGTTCGAGAGGATCAAAGCCGCGAGGATCAACTGCTACCGTTGCCGAAGTGTCAGCAACTTCAAGAGTCTCGACCGTCGGCTTGAGACATCCGGGCAGAAGCAAACTCATAGCTGCCGCCGCCAGCAGGCTATAGATACTTGCGCGTGTCGTCATTCTCCCCAATATCCTGGAGCAGCTTTTTCAAATCGCTCAGCTTGGCCTTGTGAGCTACCATAGTAATATCTCCGGCGCGCACAATCACGAGATCGGATACTCCGAGCGCGGCAATAATGCCCGGGCTATCATTATATATCGTGGTCTCGAAAGTATCACGCAGCAATGCATCACCGATCACTACATTATTCTCGCCATCTACTTCTTTATACCGCTGGAGAGCCAGCCAACTGCCAACATCATCCCAGACAATGTCCGCCTTGATAGCGAGAACATTTTTCGCCGTCTCTAAAACAGCGTAATCAATCGAGATCGACTCCGCCCGGGCATAGAGGCGTTCGCGCGCTTCCATCTCCGACGGCGTACCTACGGAACGGGCGTACTCGTCGAGCAGGCGGGCAATCTCCTTGCGGCAATCGCCGATCGCCTTGAGAATCGCCTCGGCCTTCCAAACAAACATGCCGCTGTTCCACAGGTAGTTCTTGTTGAAGTAATACTCCTGCGCCACGACCGCCTTGGGTTTCTCGGTGAAAGCGGCCACATGATAGACCTGGCTTCGAACGTCGGACCCGAACTCCTCGCCTATCTTAATGTACCCGTAAGCCGTCTCCGGCCGGGTCGGTACGATACCGATGGTGATCAGCGACTGATCGGCTGCAGCGATCAGACAGGCGTCCTCGATTATCTGGACCAGTTTCTCGGCGGGACGGATCAGATGGTCGGAAGAAAGCACGACCATGATGGCATCGGGATCTTCGTGGCGAAGGTGCACGGCGGCCAGCCCAATTGCCAGACAGGTGTTCCGGCCGCGTGGTTCCGCCAGAAGATGCTGGGTGTCGATTTTGTCGGCCGCAGCAACAATATGGCGGCCCATCGACTCAGTCGCGACAATCTTGATCCGTTCAAGCGGGATCAGCGGACTCACCCGGACGATAGTTTCTTCGAGCATCGTCTTTTCGGATGTTAACTTCAAGAACTGCTTGGGCTTATCTGCTCGTGACAGCGGCCAGAACCGCTCTCCCCGGCCACCGGCCAGAATAACTCCATGTATCATAATCGCTTTCCTGTGGCGCTGGACTCTCTGATCGTGCCATGATACGCCCCACAAGACATTGAGTCAAGGGAAGTTTCGAGCGAGGTTGACCGAACTACCGCTTTCCAAGGAACCATACCTGTAGATAGAGGTTAAAAAAATCGAACATTATACTTTACAAAAGTGTATAGTTTTCGTAGAATTGGCCGAGTCGCGCATAAGGCGGCTGAGAGAATTGAGAAAAGAGAAGTCGGACAATGCGGATAACAGCGGTCGAAGAATACGGGCTTCGTTGCCTCTTGTCCCTGGCCCGCCAGGGGCAGGGAAAGCAGCTATCCATTCCGGAGATTGCCGAGATGGAAGGGCTTTCGATCCCGTATGTCTCGAAACTGCTCTCGATCCTGCGGCGGGCGGGGCTGGTCACCGCCGAGCGCGGTCGTTCAGGTGGTTTTTCGATCCCTCGTCCCCTGGATCAAATCAGTCTATACGAAATCCTGGTGGCGCTGGGCGGGCCGCTTATCGATCCGGCCCACTGCCAGAAACATACTGGCCAACTTGACGAGTGTGTCCACATTCAGAACTGCTCGGTGCACGATGTTCTGGGCGGCCTCGCCGGGTATGTCCAGGAGTTTCTGACAGATACGACTTTGCAGGACCTGGCCGCCGGGCTGCCCACAACTTTCGCCGCGCGGACCAAGGGACCGGTGAGCATCGCCCAGTCCGCTCTGTATGGTGAGCTGAAGCAGATAAAGGGCGCCGACCCAATCGGTTGATAATAAAAACACTCCGTCTGGAATAGGATATATGAGTAACAACGCGAAGCTGTTTGAATTCGAGGACGTCCATGTGACCGTCGAGAGCAAAGAAGTTGTCAAAGGCGTCTCCCTGACTATCCGCCCCGGAGAAATCCACGCCATCATGGGCAAGAACGGATCGGGTAAGTCTTCCCTGTCCAACGCCCTCGTGGGCCATCCGGCGTACCAGATTACCTCGGGATCGGTCCTCCTCGAGGGGCGCGACCTTCTCGAAATGGAACCGGATGAGCGCTCCCGCGCCGGGCTGTTTCTGGCCTTCCAGTATCCGGTGGCGATTCCGGGTGTGACGGTTGCCAATTTCCTTCGCACCGCCCTGCAGGCGCATCGCGGCAAGGACGCCGACATGTCCGATTTCCGCAAACTTCTCCGGGCCGAAATGAAAGTGCTGGGCGTCGAAGAATCATTCGCCACACGCTATCTCAACGACGGCTTCTCAGGCGGCGAGAAGAAACGAATCGAGATTCTGCAAATGGGGGTTCTTAGGCCGAAGATGGCAATACTCGACGAAACCGACTCCGGGTTGGACATCGACGCTTTGAAAACGGTGGCCGAAGGGATCAACCGCTTCCATAGTGACAACAACGGTATCCTGCTCGTGACGCACTACCAGAGGCTGCTAAACTACATCAAGCCGGATTATGTGCATGTCATGATGGACGGCCTCCTAGTGCGATCGGGCGGGCCGGAATTGGCTTTGAAGCTCGAAGATCAGGGCTACGAATGGCTCGAAACAGAAATGGCTCAGAAAGCTAGTGTGTAATATGGCCGACACAGTTGACAAACAGAAACACGACCTTTCGCGGCTGAATGACGATTACTCGGCGAAGTACGGCTTCAGCGACCCGGTCGACTATTTCCACAAAGGGGCCAGGGGGCTGAACCACGAAGTGGTCGAGATGATCTCGCGGATGAAAAACGAGCCGCGCTGGATGACCGATATCCGCCACAAGGCGTACGATATCTTTATGTCGAAGCCGACACCCCGCTGGGGCAATACCAGGCTGCTCGACGAAATCGACTACGACAATATCTACTACTTCATGAAGCCGATCGAAATGGCCCAGGAGTCATGGGACGATGTGCCGGAGTATATCAAGAAAACATTCGACCGGCTCGGCATTCCGGACGCGGAGAAAAAGTTCCTGGGCGGTGTCTCCGCTCAGTATGAATCCGAGGTCGTCTATCACTCCATGCAGGAAGACCTCAAGAAACAGGGGATCATCTTCCTCGATATGGATTCCGGCCTGCGCGAGCATCCGGAGATTGTCCAGAAGTACTTCGCGTCCGTGATACCGTCGACCGACAACAAGTTTGCCGCCCTCAACACGGCGGTCTGGTCGGGCGGGTCGTTTATCTATGTGCCGCCGGGTGTTGAAGTCCGCGCTCCGCTACAGGCCTATTTCCGGATTAACGCCGAGAATATGGGCCAGTTCGAGCGGACCCTGATCATCGCGGACAAAGGCTCCCGTGTGCACTACATCGAAGGCTGTACCGCGCCGATCTACTCGACCAACTCGCTCCACTCGGCGGTGGTTGAGCTGATTGCGCTCGAGGGCGCCTACATCCGGTACACAACTATCCAGAACTGGGCGCGCAACATATACAATCTCGTGACCAAACGGTCGACCGCGCACAAGAACGCAACAGTCGAGTGGGTCGACGGCAACCTCGGTTCACGCCTCACCATGAAGTATCCATGTATCCAGCTTGTCGGCGAGGGCGCCCGCGGCGAGATTCTCTCGGTCGCGTTTGCCGGAATCGACCAGCATCAGGATGCCGGCGCAAAAGTAATTCACGCGGCGCCAAATACTTCGTCGCGGATTACCTCGAAATCCATCTCCAAGGATAACGGCCGTGCGACCTACCGAGGCCTTGTTAAGATCCACAAGAACGCGGATAACTGCAAAGTGTCGGTCGAGTGTGACGCCCTCTTGATCGGCGAAGAGGCCCGCAGCGACACCTACCCCACGATGGAAATCGACAACGACAAGGTGCGCGTCGAACACGAGGCGCGGGTCTCCAAGGTAGCCGAGGAGCAGTTGTTTTACCTGCAGAGTCGCGGCCTGACGGAAGACGAGGCCCGCCTGCTGATTGTCAACGGCTTTATGGAGCCGTTTACGAAGGAACTGCCGCTCGAGTATGCGGTGGAGCTCAATCGCCTGATTGCCCTTGAAATGGAAGGCTCGATAGGATAACCATGGCCAGGACTCAAATAGAATACACGATCCCGGAGATGTCACCGGAACTTCAGCGCGGCCCGGACTGGCTCCGGCAGCACCGCCAAACCCAAAGGGACATGTTTAACTCGCTGCCGTTGCCGCAGCGTGGCCTGCACCTGTGGCGATATACTGATCCGGCCCGGTTCGTCTTTGATCTACAGTCGGAGACAAAATCGACCAACGGGAAGTTCGAGGCGACTAAAGCCGCTGAACAACGCCACCTCGCAAACGGCCTCCTGTCCGGTATCGTGACCGATATCGCGGGACGTGATATCGCCACGCATGGTTTCGAAGAGGCCCGAAAACGGGGGGTTATAATCGGCAGTTTGGCCGAGGCAGTGGAAACTCATCATGCCCTGGTGGCCCCGCATCTGTACAGCCTGGTCAACGCCGGGACCGGCAAGTTCGAGGCCATGAACGGCGCGCTCTGGCATGATGGCATCTTCATCCATGTCCCCGACAATGTCACTATCGATAAACCGATTCACCTTTTGCGGCAGGCCGGCGGCGCCAATTCGTCGTCGTTCCCTCGTCTCCTGGTGACCGTGGGTAGGAATACGGAAGTGACTCTTATCGACGAATACGGCGGCGGACCGGTCGACGAGCGACAAGGGGTCGCCTATGCCAACGGGGCGGCGGAGATTGCCGCCGATGACGACAGCCGGGTGCGCTATATTTCCCTGCAGCGCCTGGCGCCGGCCACTCGGTTTTACCAGACGCATCGGGCCAGAATGGGCCGGGGTGCGCAGATGCTGACAATCCCGCTCGTGTTCGGCGGCACCCTGTCCAAGCAGAACTTCGGCGTCATCCTGAACGGCCCCGGCGCCGACAGCCGTATGTACGGGCTGCTGTTCGGCTCCGGCTTCCAGCACTTTGATAACCACACGCTGCATCATCATGCGTCGGGCCGGACAACCTCGGATATCGACTTCAAAGTGGTCTTGCGCGACCGGGCGCTCTCGGCTTATACCGGGCTGATCCGAATTGAACACGCCGCGCGCGGCTGCGAGGCCTACCAGGAAAACCGCAATCTGCTGCTGACCGAAGGGGCCCGGGCCGAGACGATACCTGAACTGGAAATCCTGAACGAGGATGTCAGCTGCTCGCATGGCGCCACTCTCGGGCCGATCGATCCCCTGCTTCTGTTTTATCTCGGCAGCCGGGGCATTCCGCACCGCGACGCTGTTCGCATGGTGGTTTCGGGGTTTGTGGCGTCGACCCTCGAGCAGGTGCCCGGGGACATTCGCGACAAGATCACGGCGTTTGTCGACGAGCGCCTGGAGAATCTGTAGGATGGGTGAGTTTCGCCAGGTCGCAAGGGTTACCGATATTCCTGTCGGCGAGATCAGGGATTTTGAGGTCGACCACTATCGCATTGTGATCGCACATACCGAGGACGGGTTTTTCGCTGTCGCTGACGAGTGCACGCATGATGCGGCGCCGATCTCGGACGGCGAAATCGACGGACACGACGTCGTCTGCGCGCGTCACGGCGCCCGGTTCGATCTTCAGACCGGCGCGGTTAAAGCGCCGCCGGCGCTGGTGCCGATTGACACCTATGAAGTGCAGATCGACGGAGAGAATATCCTCGTCGACATAAATGGCTGATGGCTGTTGGGTTTGAGACAAGAGAATATAATGCAACCGGACACACGGAAGACATCGCTCTCCGCTGAGAGTCTGCCCAAAGAACTGGACGTAGCCGCGATCAAGGCGGATTTTCCGGTGCTCAACCAGAAGGTGAACGGCTACCCCCTGGTATATCTGGACAGCGCCGCGTCATCGCAGAAACCCCGCGAGGTGATCAACGCTATCCTTGAGCACTATCGCCACAACCATGCGAATATTCACCGGGGGATTCACACCCTGGCCGATCGCTCGACCCAGGCCTACGAGAACACCCGGTCGCACGTGGCGCGATTCATCGGCGGGACGGAGCCTGAGGAGATTGTCTTCACGTCCGGCACCACCGACTCGCTCAATCTGATTGCGTTTGCCTGGGGCGATTTGAATGTCCACGAAGGAGATGAAATCGTCATCACCGAAATGGAACACCATGCCAATATCGTCCCCTGGTATCAGTTGGCGCAGAGGCGCAAGGCCCGGCTGAAAATTATACCGATCACGGTTTGCGGTCACCTCGATCTCAGCAACATAAACGACATTATCACCTCCCGTACGAGGATAGTCGCCCTATGCCATATGTCCAACGTGCTCGGGACGATCAACCCGGTGACGGAAGTAGCGGCCATAGCGCATCGCCACGGGGCGATTGTCGTGGTCGACGGGGCGCAGTCGGCGCCGCATATGTCGGTGCACATACGGGACCTGGGGGCCGATTTCTTCGCGTTTTCCGCTCACAAGATGCTCGGGCCGACCGGCGTGGGCGTGCTGTGGGGCAAACGGGAACTGCTCGAAGAAACGCCGCCGTTTCGAACCGGCGGCGAGATGATTCGCGAAGTACGATTCGACAAGGTAACCTGGAACGACATCCCGCACCGTTTCGAGGCGGGCACACCAAACATATCGGGCGTAGTCGCTTTCGATGCCGCCCTGAATTATCTCGAGCGCCTGGGCATGCCCGCCGTGCATCACCATGAAATGGAACTGACCAAATACGCCTTTGGGCGGCTGGCCGAGCTTCCCGGACTCGAAATCCAGGGGCCACAGGATGTAGAGCAGCGCGGCGGAGCGATATCGTTTACCGATCCGGTGATCCACCCGCATGATATCGGCACGTTTCTGGACTCGCGCGGGGTGGCTATCAGGGCGGGACATCACTGCGCGCAGCCGCTCATGCGAGTCATGGGCAAAGTGGCTACGGCGCGAGCGTCGTTTTATGTTTATAATGATAAACAAGATATCGATGTGTTGGTAGAGAGCCTGAAGGAAATGAGGAAATACTTTGGCGTATGAGTTCTCGGCTTGACGACATGTATCGGGAAGTGATTCTCGATCACTATCGTTCTCCCCGCGGCAAGAAACCCCTCCAGAAAGCCAACGTACTCTCCGACGGCATCAATCCGGCGTGCGGCGACCAGATTGCCCTGTCGGCCCAGATCGAGAACGGCGTGCTCAAGGACGTGCATGTCGACTGCCGGGGGTGCGCAATTTCTGTGGCGTCCGGCTCGATGCTCGCTGAGGCTGTCAAGGGGCGGCCATTCGACGAAGTCCGCAAGCTCGCCGAGACGGTACGGAAAATGCTAAGAGGCGAGAGTGATTTGCAGCTCCCGGAGGAATTCGAGGATATCGAATCCCTCAAGGGCGTGCGCAACTTCCCGGTGAGAGTGAAGTGCGCGCTGCTGGCCTGGGTGACATTAGTCGAAGGACTGGACCGCTACGCCGCCGGCAAGACTACCGAGAAGGCGGTGGTGTCCACTGAACAGGAGTGAGCCGGTGATGACTCCGCAAGAGAAAGAAACCCTCAAGAGCGCGATTATCGAGGCCCTTAAGCCGATCCACGACCCGGAAATCCGGATCGGCATTGTCGATCTCGGCCTCGTGTATGACATACTCATCGGTGACGATGGTGACGTGAACATCAAGATGACGCTCACCACTCCAGCCTGCCCGTACGGCGAGATGCTGCTGGGTCAGGCGCACCGGGCAGCGGAGCGAGTTGAGGGCGTCAACAAAGTCGAGGTCACGCTCGTTTGGGACCCAATCTGGGACCCCAAAACCATGTGCACCGATCTGGCCAAGGACCAACTCGGAATCTGGTAATCAAGGGCGGGTCCGCTTCGAACCCGGCGGGTGGCCCACCTTTCAGGCGGGTTTCGTTCTCCCCATCATTCTGATTGACTGACCGATCCGGCGTGCCTAAGCTAAGATAGTGGATATGACTAAAGTGAAAAGGGCGTGATAGAGAAGTGCAACCTGAAGGCAGAAGATCCTAAAAAGAAACCCACCCAACGGGTGGGCCACGAGTCCCCCTAAAATCGTGGGCGGCAGACGTCCTGAGGCTGTCTC
>JBFMGC010000032.1 GCA_040752815.1 Candidatus Zixiibacteriota bacterium | reverse complement strand
ACAACGTCAAGACCCTCGTGTCCCACATCGAAACCTTCATTGCTCACTACAATGCCACGACCAAACCCTTTGTCTGGACCGCCACAGCTGATTCCATCCTCGGAAAAATCAACCGACTATGTAAAGCAATTGACGGGACAAGACACTAGATGGGGCAGACCGGGAGGTCTGCCGCCCACGATTGCAAATCTCAGCGTCATTCTACCGTCGAGCCACCTGCAGTACAAGTCTTTTCGCAGAAGCGCCAGGGCGAAAAAGCCATTGCGTGGACCGGATTCCACCGTGATCTTCTATCGAGCAAGAGAGTTCCGAACCGCGGCGGCCTGACGACAAGGTCGCCGCAAACCGAGTCCGAGCGTATGTTGAGTGATGAGCAATTAGAGACCCTGCGCGCCAAGTTGGAACGCGTATACCAGGCGCCGGTGTCGCGACGGCGGATACGGGCCATTCGCACCAATTCGGCCTATCGCTGGCAGCCGCCGCTCTATGTCGAAGTCGGTTGTACTTGTGCCGTCCTGACCAAGGACGGCCCGCCTGAATTGGTTGTGGCCATTTTCGAATCGGATTCGTTTCTGGTATGCACACCCGACCATGGGGCCGAGTGCGGCAGCCCGCATATTTTCACGCGCGCGGATGTTCGCCAGGTCATCTATTCGGACAAGCTCGAGCCGGTGCCCGGCACAGTCCCCGTCAAGAGGCAACATGACTCACGATGACAAGAGCGGAAAGGGGCCGGGCCGGGATTCGGGTCAGGGTAACCTGATCGACGTGTGCAACTGTATCTGTTGTCCGCGCGAGTGCCGGGCGGATCGCACCGGCGCAAAGCTCGGTTGGTGCAAGAGCGGCGACGAAATCATGATCTCGTCGATCTGTGCCCACCGTGGCGAGGAACCGGTTTTCAGCGGCCATCACGGTATCTGCAACATCTTCTTCTCGCACTGCAACATGCAATGCATATACTGTCAGAATTATCAAATCTCGAGGGTCGATTCGCGCGGCTGGTCGTTGACACAGCTCGATGAGGTAGTCACGGAGATTGAGTCGGTCCTGGCGCGCGGCGCCAAAGGGGTAGGTTTTGTGTCACCGTCGCACTGTATCCCGCAAATGCTGCAGATTATCGACCGGCTCGGGGCGCGCGGGCACAATCAGCCGTACGTGTTCAACACCAACGGGTATGACAGAGTCGACATTGTCCGATCACTCGAGGGCATCATCGACGTTTACCTTCCCGATCTGAAGTACATGGACGAGAAGCTGGGACGGGAGTACTCCGATACCAGGAACTATCCCGAGATCGCCACCGCCGCCATAAGAGAAATGTACCGCCAAAAAGGGGCGAATATCTATCTGGACGACGAAGATGTTATTAAGTCCGGACTGATCATTCGGCACCTCGTACTTCCGGGTCAGGTTGAAAACTCCAGGGCGGTGCTCAGGTGGATCGCGGAGGAGTTGTCGCCATCGGTGCACATCTCGCTCATGTCTCAGTACTATCCGACCCCGTCGGTGCGAAATCACCCCCTTTTAGGTCGAACGCTGCACCCCGACGAGTATGAGGCCGTGATCGAGGAATTCGAGCGGCTCGGTTTCTGGCGCGGCTGGGTACAGGAACTGGGCAGCCCGCACAGCTACCGCCCTGATTTTGACCTCAGCCACCCGTTTGAGCCGGATCGCGACCACAAGTGAACTTGATCATCCTGACAGACAACGACCGCGTCGACGAGCATAACTATGTCGTGCGCGACCAGCGCGCCGAGCACATTCGAATGATCCTGAAACTCAAGGAGGGGGATACGCTTGAGACTGGCCTTGTCAACGGTCCAATCGGCAACGCGGTTGTTGCACGGGTCACACCGGATGAAGTGCTGATGCAGTGCAGCCGGTGGACTCAGGCAGCGCCGCCCGCACTCGAGATCGATCTGATTTGCGCTTTGCCGCGGCCGCAAACACTGAAGAAGATACTGATCACGAGCGCCATGATGGGGGTCAGGTCGCTGCATCTTATCAGAGCCAATCGAGTGGAAAAGAGCTATTTTCAGTCGCCGTTGATTCAACCTGAACACCAGTTGTCGTTTCTTCTGGAGGGATTGTCGCAGGGGAAGCTGACCCGGCTGCCGCTTGTTCAGGTACATGATCGCTTCCGCCGCTTTTTCGAGGAGGAGCTGACGTTGTTGTCGGACGTTCCTTCCGGACCACCACTGCGGCTTCTCTGCAGCCCGGTGACTGCCGTGACTATTGACAGCGTGTATGTCCGTTCAACACGCGAAGTGACTGTGGCGGTAGGCCCGGAAGGGGGCTGGGTGCCGTTCGAGGTGGACCTGATGCTCGCGCTGGGGTTTCGTTCCTTTACGCTCGGCCCATGGACACTGCGAGTCGAGCACGCGGTGACAGCGGCCCTGGCGCAAATAGAGCTGGTGCGGGCAAAAATGACCGGCTAGTTGACCGGACATCCTATTGCAGCACCATCTCCAAAGCCGGGCCGCTGACTGGGGAGTCCAGCGAAAACCACTGATATTTGAGGCGCCAGGTAATGCCGGCATAGGTGAAACTTAGCGGCATGACCGGAGAGTCAAGACCGACCGCGAACAGGGCACCGAAATCGTCGAAATCCTCACCCAGGCCAACCGCTGCTCCGGATTCGAGACGCAGCGCCCTGGGCCAGGATTCGCCCGGAAGGTCGAAGCCCAACTCGAACGACCCTGCCAGCAGGCGGTGACTCGGTTCATGGAACGACGGCATGAAGGTCGCGCACAGCGAAACGTTTTTGATGAACACCAGATCATCCCAAAGTCCGTATCCGAGGCCGAAAGTTCCGCCGGTGTGGCCGCGACCTTCACGGATCGTGACCTGTCCACCCACCTGCAGGAGCGCGCCCTTGTAGCTCGGCGGAGCGGAGCGCGCCTGGACATACCGAACCGAGGCCCAGTCCGGATTGGAGCGTACGAACTCGCTTGCCGCAGTCGGAGACGAGTTGCGTAATGGCTCGGGCACCATCCAATCGGGAACGGATTCGCGTGGATACAAGTACCGCGGGTCAATTTCAAACGTTACGGGATCATGCCACCCCGGCTCACGCAGTTGCGGGAAGTGTTGCCGCACCCTGGCGCCATGATCATCAAATTGGTCGGTGCGGAAACTCCAGGTCGCCGATACGGGCATCGGTATAAGCAGCAGCGCCGGCAGCCGCACTTCGGCGTAATACTCCTGGCCGCTGTTATCGCCCAGCCAGAGTTCGATCACATCCTGGGCGGCCCGGTCAGGTCCAACCGCGCCCAACCATGACCGTAGCCCGGACGGCAGTTCGCGACCCGATGATACATACCAGACGACGAGCAATTCTCGCAGTGATGTCGCACACGCCTCGAACGCGTGTTCATACGTGGGGGGATACCAGTGCAGGAGGCCGTCGCCGAAGGTCTGCCACACCTCGCCGCGGCTGTTGATGACATAAGCGCCGCGATTACGATGATAGTCGTGGGCCTCGATTCGGTTTCGCCGGGCCAGAAAAGTCAGTAGTCCTTCGTGGTACGACAATAGGTGCCCTGATGAAAACGCGTCGGCCAGAAAGCCCTGGGCGGCCGCCTCACGCTCAAGGGCGTAAATGAGCATGTTGGCTGCCTGGGTGTCGGAGGGGTCGGCTTCTGAGGCAAGCTGCAACGCGCGAAGGTGCTCGGTAAGGTAGGCGGCGACTACATTGTCATGTCGTGCGTGCGCGTCCGAGCCGCTCGTCGGGAGATCCACCGACCGAAGTTGCTGCTGAATGCTTTGTCCGCGCTTGTGGAAGCGGGAACGGTCGAAGTCGTCGGAGGCGTAGAACGCGACTCGCTCACCGAACGTGGCGCCGCTCCATGCCGTTGGTGCGATGTCCACACTCGTTTCATCGCCGCCCAAGACATAGTTACCATCGCTTGATTGCGTCCCGCACTCCCGCATCACAGTCGCGAATACGGAATCGGCCAGCACCCGGTGCTCGTTCTTGTCCCACGCTGAAACGGTCCGGCTCATGATCACCATGAGCACCAGGAGTGCAACCGATGCCCGCGACAGGTTTCTCTTCATATCAGACCAACGGCTTCCAGTTAGCCATGATGAATCTAATTGCGTTATTCGCGAGAATATCGGTGACCAGATTCGGATCGCCGAACTCGTGGAGCAGGAGCCTGTGCAGACGGCCGATCTGCTGCACGCGAGTCATGTCTTTCGGCGGGGTGATATATCCGCCGAAATCGGTGCCGATCGCGACGTGCTCGTGGCCGATCAGCTTGACCAGGTACCCGACCGTGCGAACGACATCGCGAAGTGTCCCCTCTTTCTCCGCATCGAACAGCGTGGCGTAATTGCCGAGCAGGTACGGATCCAGAATGATACCGAGCAGCCCGCCGCGACGCGCGATTTCCTCGAGATGTTCATCGATCAGCGAATACGGATGATCCCCCAGCGTGCGCGCACTCGAGTGCGACGCCACCATTGGTCGTGTCGCCACCTTGAAGATATCCTCCAACGCGGTGTTGGTGGCGTGGATGACATCGACAATTACTCCGCAGCGCTCGACCTCTTTAATCAGGTCCCGCCCGAACTCGCTCAGCCCGAGCGCGGGCCAGGGGGAGTTGGCGTCGGGAAAGAACGGATACGAGTTGCCCGATGTGGCCACGCCCTTGTTGAAAAAGTGTGTGAGGCCGATCATGGCGACACCCCGTCGGGCCAGCGGCTCGACCGCGTAGAGGCGCCCGCCCAGCGCGTGACCGCCCTCGACCGTATGAATGACCGCCACCCGCCACTCGAGACTCTCCTTGGGGGTGTCCAGGAGCGCATCCAGTTGCTTGGGGGTTGTGGCCAGCTTCGCATACGGCGCCGCGGTTGTCTGCAGCTCCTCTTCGAGCAGGTCGAGCATACGTAGAGTGTGAGCCGGAGCGTCGGGATCGGGGTCGGTCGGCATCGATAGCCACTCGTCGAACACGTTGAAGTGGGTGGCGCAGATCAGGTCGACCCCGGCCTCGTAGCAGTCCTTCCAATCCATGCCTGACCGATTGAACGTAACTTCGGCGAGCTTGGCCACGGCGGGGTACTGAAGCCCCAGGGGCGTCTGGCGATTCCATCGGTTAATGCCGGCGTGGACATGCAAATCGGCCAGCACGCGGGGGATGGTTCGGTCGGTTAGGAGCGGCGGATGCGTGCATCCGTCGAGCCACAGCAGCGGCCACGGCAGCGCCGCGCCGGCGAGAGCGCGGAGAGAATCGCCGAGGAAGTTCCTGCGGCTGATATCAGCCGCGGCGCTTTCGTTCCGCTCTCGGCGTTTTCGTTCGACCGGCATAAGGCCTCTGTTGCCTTTTCAGTATGCTCGCAAGCTACCTGCGTCGGCAATAAGGGTCAACCTCAATACAACCAATGAGTTTGTCGCCATAAAACCGGACGACCGGTGATGGTATATGACAGCACAATGACAATTTGAGACTGCTTCGTGGTCACAGTAGTCAATGTCATCACGGCTTTCGCCAGATTTTTCTTGCAACTATCGTCTGGTTGCATATACTAATAGGGATACGAGGTCGGGGCAGACCTCCGTGAGTCTGGCCGCTTTGTTTTTGCCGCCTGCCTCGGCCCGGACGTGATCAGGGAAAAACGAGGTGTTAATCATGAAACGTAGTCTTATGCTTGGCTTACTTGGGACTGTACTCGCCACTGCGAGCCCTGCCCTATACGCCGCCGACTGTTTGGAGTTTGATATTGAGCTGACCCCCGAAGTTCCTGCGGGCGAGGTCGGCCAGGGATACTTTGAGTTATCCAACTGTGGGGATGAGGCTGGCACTGCCTTGCTCTCAATCACTTTTGAGATTCCCGCCGGGCCAACTATTGTGATCGACGACATTCCGGTCCGTCTGGGCGCCGGCGAGACGATCTCTCGTGAATTTCTCTACCCGGCGCCGCCGGCTTTTGTCGGCTATACGTTTGGGGTTTGTGTCGATGCCACGCTGGGAGAGGCGATGGCCAGCGACTGCGCGTCGACCACGATCATTGAAAGCCCCGGCGCTCCGGCAGCCGGCGCGGAGAATTTCAAATTCGCCATGGCGCTCAGCAGCGAGTGTGTCGAAGTCGATCTCGAGTTGTCCGATGTCATTTACACGGGTGCGGGTGACTTTTTCGGGGAAGCGTATTTCGAATTGACCAACTGCGGCGACGAGGACGCGGTGATTCAACTGGGTTTGGATATCGAGGGGTATGACCTTTTCGATGTCATCGCCCTGCCCGTGCGGCTGGGAGCAGGCGAGACCGTCTCCCGCGAGTGGCGCTTCCCGGTACCGCCCTTCATACCGGCCGGCTCCTACACGATTTGCGTTACGGCCACGTCGGGCGGGGCGATCGCCACCGACTGCGAGACTATCGAAGTTCGCTCCGGTCAGCCGGTGGGGGCTTCGGACCAACCGATCAGCGGCGTGAGCAATTTTCCAAACCCGTTTAACCCGGTTACCAGCATCTCCTTTACGCTAAAAGACCAGTTGCCGGTTTCGGTCGCAGTGGTCAACCTGCTGGGGCAGCGGGTGCGAACACTGGTAAGCGATCAGGCTATGGCCGCAGGGGAACAGCAGGTCACCTGGGACGGCACGGACGATCTGGGCCGCGCGGTATCTTCCGGAATTTACTTCTATCTGGTCGAAGCAGCCGGTCAGACTGTCAAAGAGAAGATGGTACTGATCAAGTAATGGCTGTGGTCAGTTTCGGCTGTTCGTAGATAGCGACAGCCTTTTACTCGCCGGCGAAGAGATGGACCTCGAGCGACGTTCATCTCTTCTTTGTTGGCATACGACAACTGTAGTGTACCGGCATGACACGCCAATTGATGTCGATTGCGGCTGTTCTGTTTCTCCCTGTCGCGGCTTGGCCGTACGAACCGGCAGGCTCCATTTACGGTGAAATGCAGGGGGACCAGTTTGGGAGCGCCTTCTGCACGGTTGATTTCAATGACGATGGTTACCAGGACCTGGTGATAGGCGCACCGGCGTCGGACGCGAACGGCACATCTTCAGGCAAGGTCTATCTATACCTGGGCGGCCCAATGGCGGACACGGTTGCGGACTTGCACTTTGTTGGGGTCGCCAGTTCGTTTTTCGGCAAGGCGCTGGCCTCGGCAGGGGACTTCAACAACGACGGCGCGGAGGATCTTTTAGTCGGCGCTCCGTTCTATGATCAACCGGCGAATAACGCCGGAGCTGTTTATTTGTACTATGGCGCCGCTCAGGTCGATTCGGTGGTCGATCACATCTTCTTCGGGGAGGCCGACTCCGACTACTTTGGCATTGCGGTGGGTTCGAGTGACTTCAATGATGATGGCGTCGCCGATATCGTTGTCGGCGCCTACAAAGTAGACTGGGGGGTTTTCACTGATGCCGGCCGAGCCTACGTTTATTACGGAAGCGGCTCGCCGGACTTCGTGGTTGAT
Organism: Candidatus Zixiibacteriota bacterium; assembly: GCA_040752815.1. NCBI lineage: Bacteria > Pseudomonadati > Candidatus Zixiibacteriota > Candidatus Zixiibacteriota bacterium. Next base: position 22,664 of record JBFMGC010000032.1, on the reverse strand, counting down.
CAAGTGCTTCAGGGGGAGGCCGACGGCGAGCGGTTTGGTTTCGCGCTGACCGGAGGAGACTTCAACGGTGACGGCGGCGACGATATCGCGGTAGGTGCGTACAGTTACGACGGCGCCAATCTCAACGCCGGAAGGATTTATCTCTTCTACGGTGGGGCATCGGCGGACCCGATCGATGATCTGATTATTGAGGGGCCAATCGCCGGCGAGAAATACGGCTGGAGTCTGGCATCTGGCGAGGTTACCGGGGACGATTACGACGACATAATCATGGGCACCGACGGGCACGTAATCAGCGGATTTTCGGCCGGGCGCATGTATGTATTTGACGGAGGCCCCGGCATAAACTCGACACCACATTTCAACTATGACCTGGGCCGGGCCGCCGAGGACCTGCTCGGTTTCTCGGTGGCCGCCGGAGTGGATGTCACCGCCGACGGCATAGCTGATCTCATAGCCGGGATGCCGGGCAACAACGATCGCGGTCTGGCCGCGGGCGGGGCGATTTTGTTCGCCGGCGGCGTCGCGGTGTCTGTCGATACCACGATCTATGGCGACGGTGCCCAGGAACAGGCGGGCCAGGCTGTGTTTCTGTGGCCCGACTACGGCAGTGACCAGATTGCTTTCGGAGCGGGAGGTCACGGCTACGACAGCTACCGTGGCCGGGTAGTGCTTTTCCGCGGGCCGGCAGCAGCAGACTGTTGTTCCGGCCGCGTGGGCGACGCCAATGGCGAGGGGGGTGACGAGCCGACTATTGGCGACGTTACGGTCATGATCGACGCCAAATTCATTTCGGGCACATGCGCCGGCATAATCCCGTGCCTGACTGAGGCCGATGTCAACCAGTCCGGCGGGACCACCACGTCGTGCGAAGACATCTCGATCGGCGATATCACCATTCTGATCGATTACCTCTTCATAACCGGTCCGACGCTGGGTTTACCGGAGTGTTTGTAAGACATCGCAGCGGCGGCGGTACTTGCGTGGCAGGCGGAGAAACTGTACATTGTTCTAGCACATGGCAGTTCGAACACATGTCCTTTTGATAGGAGGTATCTATGCCAACCTCGACATTGAAGGACTTCCTGGATCGCAACCGTGTCAAGTATGTAACCGTCACTCACTCGCAGGCCTACACAGCCCACGAGATTGCCGCTTCGGCCCACATTCCCGCTAAGGAGTTGGCCAAGACAGTGTTGGTCAAGGCCGACGGCAAGCTGACAATGACGGTGCTGCCTGCCACTCACAGGATCAACTTTCAGGAGCTTCAGACGGCCCTCGGCGCCGAGCGCGTGGAACTTGCCACCGAGGAGGATTTCCGAGATGTTTTCCCGGGGTGCGCTCTTGGAGCAATGCCACCGTTCGGAAATCTCTACGGTCTTGAGGTAGTGGTGGCCGACCGCTTGACGAAAGACGTAGAGATTGCCTTCAACGCCGGCACTCACACGGAACTCGTGAAACTTGCCTACAGCGACTTTGAGCGGCTAGTCAAACCGAGGGTGCTCAAGTTCACCTAGCGGACAGCTATGGCCGGGTCAGCGGCGTGTTTCCACGGCGCCCCACCGCCGGTGGAGTGTTGAAATACCGTCGGATACGTCATCGCGAGTCCCGACCGCGCTTCGCGGACGGGGCGTGGCGATCTCAACCTGCACCTACATAGCGTGTAGAGATTGTCAAGCTACGATGCGACTGCTTGGACGCGGCGCACCTCCACCCGCAATGACTGTGCGATCGGCTTTCTCATCAGTCCGCTTGCGGTGGGTGAAGATTCTGATGCGACCCTTGTCTGCCGCACGCACGGCAGATCAACCATAGTAGAGCTGGGGGCAGTCCGCTGGCTGGCGGAGTTCGAGTGATCATCGCAAAATCCCACCCGTTGGGTGGGGTACCGTGGAGGCGACAAGAAATGTAGGTCAAAACCGTTGAGTCGAACGCGAACGCGCGAGACGTGGTTTTGACGACAAGACTTCGTTCCGAAGTTCCGTTCAGATGAGCACAACCCACAGCAGAGATGTGGGCTGCCAGATTATTGTCGTCTGCGCGGAGCCGGCAGTCCTGATACAACCAAAGCAGCGAATATAAACAGTCCTCCGATAGCCCGATGAGCGACCAGCGGTTCGTCGCCCAGTGTCCACGCGAACAACCCGGCGAATACCGGTTCGAATGCGAAGATCAGTGACACTTTAACCGGCGCCGTGATGCGCTGCGCCCACATCTGGATGACGAATGCCGTCAACGTGGGAAAAAGCGCCAGAAAGATAGTGGTCCAGGCAGCGGCCGGCGTGTGGACTCTCATATCCAGACCAAACACAAATGCCGTGACTAAGCTTAGCAAACCCACCAGCAGGAACTGCTGGCATGAGATGACCAGTGGGTCAGCTCCCAGGCGAAGATACTTGTCAGAGTACAGCACGTGTAGAGCGTAAGTGACTGCGGCGGCCAGAGTCAGGATATCGCCCACATTGATATCGGTCAGGCCGCCGGTCAGAATCCAAAGTCCGATCAGCGCCACGCCGCAGGCGACCCATTCCATAATCGACGGCCGCTTGTGAAACAGCCAGCGCATGGAGATTGGCACGAAGATCACAAACAGGCCGGTGATAAACCCGGAATTCGACGCGGTTGTGTATTTCAACCCGACTGTCTGCGGCACGTACAGGAACCAGAGCATTGTCGCCAGCAGACAGCTCGCCTTGAAATCGCGGCGGATGTCACGCCCGGTCATACGGACCACAACTGCCATTATCGACCCGGCCAATAGAAAGCGATATGCGACCATGACAATCGGATCGATTCCTGACAGGGCGTCTTTCACCATGAAGAAGGTCGCGCCCCAGATAGCGGCTGCGTAGAACAGGCCGGTGTCGGCCAGGAGTTCAAGGCTCCTGGAAGTAAGCGCGGGCATAGGTAGATGTTCAGTAACGTGGATCAGGCCGCGCCTGTCAATCGGAGTTTGAATTGTGGCCGGCAGAAGTGGGATTGTCGGGATGACGAGCATCCCGACCTACAAGCCCTGATCAGCCTCCCCCAGACTGTAGTTGCTTCGCGACAAGATCGGTTGTGGGAGGCCGATCCGTATCGTATTATCCAGGTAGTTTGAACTATCACCACAGGAGACACCCGATGTCCAAGCTGAATCTGTCGATATTGATTATCGCGCTCGCGATAACCATACCTGCGTACGCATTCGCCGAGCCATACGGCTCGATCAGCGAGGATCTTATTGCACGGTTTGAAAAGGATATCGGCGACGATCCCTCGCTCACCCCCATTGTCAACGCCGCCACCAACAACGACCTGCGCGACATCTCTCTGAATCGTGAACTGATCCGCTCACACAACAGCCAGTTCAATTTTGAGCTCAAGGGAACCAAGATAATTGATCAGAAAAGCAGCGGCCGATGCTGGATGTTCGCCGGCGCCAACGTGGTTACGCCGCGGGTGATGACCAAACTGAAGTTGTCTGATTTCGGTCTGTCTCAGGCGTATCTCGCCTTCTGGGATAAGCTGGAGAAAAGTAATCTACTCCTTGAGAAGATGATCGAGCTGCGCGCACGCGATATCAACGATCGCTCGCTCCAGATGTGGCTGGAAGATCCGGTGGGCGACGGCGGCTGGTGGCAGTATTTCGAGGCGCTCATACAGAAGTACGGCGTGGTGCCGGCGTCGGCGATGCCCGAAACCAAACAGTCCTCATCGACCGCTCGCACTACCGAACTGCTCAGCACGCTTCTGCGTAAGGCAACCGCCGAAATCAGGCGCATGCACCAATCCGGCAAGAAAGAGTCGGACCTAAGGCGATACAAAGAGCAGGCGCTCGCCGACGTGTACCGTTTGCTCGTTTGCGCCTACGGCCGCCCGCCAAAAGAGTTCGTATTTCGTTACGAGGAATCGAAGAAGGACAGCTCCGTACTCGGGCTATCAGTCGATTCCGCAGCGCAAGCGGATACAACCAAAGGCAAAGATACCAGCGAGACCAAAGTACTGGTCGACCACACCTATACACCGCATACGTTCTATCAGGAGTTCTACGGCGATATGTCCGGAGAGTACGTCGCACTGTCTCATAATCCGGCCATGAAAGATCGCACACTGTACCAGTTGTCCGGCGGGCGCAACGTTTTCGAGCGGACCGATCTCCAGGTTTTGAACATGCCGATCGAGGTGCTGAAGGACTACGCTTTCAAGATGATTCGCGACAGCCAGATCGTCTGGTTCGCTTGCGATGTCGGCCGTGACAACTACCGCGACAGCGGCATGTTTGCCGCCGGCATCTGGGACTACGGCATCTCGCTCGGAATCGATTTTGCCACGACCAAGGCGGACCGGATCAGCTATCATGATACGTCGCCCAATCACGCTATGGTGCTCCTGGCGGTGGATACTACTGAATCGGGCCGTCCCCGAAAATGGAAAGTGGAAAACTCGTGGGGATCCGGCCAGGGCAGCGGCGGCTATTGGACCATGTACGATTCCTGGTTTGATGAGAACGTGCTGCTTGTAATTGTGGACCGCGAATTGCTGAGTACCGAAGATGCCGCTCTGTTCGCCCAGAAACCGGTGATGGTCGAGGACTGGCAACCGTTTTTCCGGGCCCTGACGCGGTTGCGGTAACATCGAGAAGCACGCGTGGCGGGCGTCCCTGTCGGCATGGAGACTGTTAAAGAAGTCCTTGGCACAATCTGCTGTCGGGCGACCCCTGCCTGACAACTCAAACCCTGCTTGGGAGGGGAGGTCTGGTTTCGATCTACCGCAACATGGCCCGGCCTGGCGGACTTGAAGCAAGTCCGCCTTACAATTTGCGTTAGAATTTGGCGCTATAACTGGCGTGGTGGCACCTTCCTAAATAGCTTGACACCTCCCCTCAAGTTTGTTAGTATTCGCTTACTTTGTGATATTTTTCTCAAGCTCCGCCGCTCCGGTAGGCCGGTTACGGTCCCGTGGACCGCGGTTTTCGGTGGGAGCTGAGTCGAGGTTGCTTGGAGATTGTCGAAATAGAAGAACACGGAAAGCCAAAATGAACGCTTTGCAACTGGCAGGCTATGTCGCGGTCGTATTTTTTGCCGTCTCGTTGGCGGCCAAAATGATCAAGATCGCGCGGATGCCTATTCACATCCGCTGGGATCTTTATCCCATTCCCCATGAAAAGCGAAAAGGGGCGTACGGCGGCTCCTACTTCGAGGAAGTTGACTGGTGGACCAAACCCAGCAATTTTTCGCGGCTCGCCGAGATTAAGGCGATGGCCGCTGAGATCTTGTTCGTGCAGTCGCTTTTCCACCACAACCGGAGCCTCTGGTACGCGTCGTTTCCGTTTCATTTCGGCCTCTACTGCCTGGTAGTATTCATGGCGCTCCTGTTGATGGGGGCGATACTGGGCGCAGTCGGAATTGACATTGCATCGGGTTCAGCTGGTTTGGTGGGCCCGGGCGTACACTATCTCACGTTGGTTACCGGCTCGGCCGGCTGGATACTGGGAGCGATCGGCGCGGTGGGACTGCTGGCAGCGAGAACTTTTGGGAACGAACTAAGGAAAGCGTCGGTTCGCAGCGATTATTTCAACCTGATCTTCCTGCTGGCGATCTTTGTCGCCGGCCTGGTGGCCTGGCTGACAGTCGATCCCGGCTATACGCACATGCGCGGCTTTGTCCAATACATGATTACTTTTCAGCCGGCGCCGGCGTTGCCGGGATCGGTAACGGCGTTGGGATGGATTGTAATCGCTCTGCTGTTCTATTCCCCGTTTACACACATGACTCACATGTTTGGCAAGTACTTTACGTATCACACGGTCCGCTGGGAAGATCATCCGAACATCCGGGGCAGCAAGATAGAAAAGGCGGTCACCGAGGCACTCGGCTACAAGCTCTCGTGGGCGGCACCTCACATCAAGAAAGGCACCTGGGCCGAGGCGGCAACCGACTGGGAGAAACAAGGCAATGAGTAAAGACGAGATCACCATCAGGGACTTCTGCCGCCGGACCGGGCAACTAGTCGAACTTGACCCCGGACACTTTCTGCTGCTCCCTCCGCCCTATGATAAGCTCGATATTCAGCCGAAGTTTACTCGGTTGTCCGAGGAAAACCGGAAAAAGCTCGAGAGCGATCTGGATGGCGTCAGTGCTCTCAAGTTTCCACGCCCGCAAAATGAGGACGAGAAGCGGGTGCTGGTGGAGAAGTTTCTCTCCGGCCTCAAGAAGCTCTTTGATCGCCAGGAAAACTGGACCTTTATGCAGCCGCTGTTTCTGACCATGGAGTTCTGCGCCAAGTGTCAGACCTGTGCCGCGGCCTGCCCGATATACAACGAATCCGGCCGACTGGACATCTATCGCCCCACCTTCCGCTCCGATATCCTCAGGCGACTCTACAAGAAATATGTCAAGACCGGGGGGCAGTTTTTCGCGAAGCTCTCCGGCAACGATATCGATGCGTCGTGGACCATGATCGCCCGCCTGATGGAACTGAGCTATCGCTGCACGGTCTGCCGACGGTGCGCCCAGTCGTGTCCGATCGGTGTCGACAACGGCCTGGTGACTCGCGAGCTGCGCAAGATTTTCAGCCAGGAGATGGGTATCACGGTCGAACCGCTGCACGCCAAGGGATCGGTGAACCAACTCCGGACCGGCTCCAGCACCGGTATGTCGCGGACGCCGTTTCTCGACAATGTCGAGTTTCTCGAGGAGGAGGTCGAGGAACGCACCGGCATGAAGTTCAAATGGCCGATGGACAAAGCCGGCGCCGACATTCTGCTCATCCACAATGCGGGTGAATTTCTCGCCTGGCCGGAGAATCCCGAAGCTTTTGCGATTATTCTCGAGGCGGCCGGTATCAGCTACACACTGTCGAGTGATTTGTGCGCCTACGACGGGGTCAATTACGGCGTCTGGTACGACGATGTGCAGTTCGCCAAGGTCGCGCTTCAGCATGCCGAGGTTGCGCGACGGCTGGGAGTAAAGAAGATCGTTATCGGCGAATGCGGCCACGCCCACAAGGCGCTGACCGTTATCGCCGACCGGGTGTTCACCGGCGAGCATAACATCCCGCGTGAGAGCTCGATGACACTGCTGCATGAGATCATCAAGAGCGGGCGCCTAAAACTGGATGCATCGCGGAATGATGATATGACCACAACGCTGCACGACCCGTGCAATTTGGTCCGACTGATGGGCGTCGTCGAGCCGCAGCGAGAGGTGCTTCGCGCGGTCAGTAACCGTTTTCGCGAGATGGAACCGCACGGCGTGAACAACTACTGCTGCGGCGGCGGGAGCGGTTTTGCCATAACCAAGGACCTGAACTTTCCGGATTTCCGTAACCAGATATCGAGCCGCACCAAACTTCGGCAGATACTCGACGTGTTTCAGGACATCATCGAACCGGAGCACAAAAAATATGTCTGCGCGCCCTGCTCGAATTGCAAGGGGGCGATGCGCGACATGTTTGCCGCGTACGGTCTGTTCGAGCGCTGCAATATCCTGTACGGCGGGCTGGTGGAACTGGTGGTCAACGCCATGGTCGATATTGACAAGCCGTTCATCGAGTGGGAATGGCATTAGCCTGATTGGGTCCTGCCCCCTTGCGTAGCGGGAGTGGCCGCGCAAGTCAAAGCCCCGGGTCGAGCGCGAGCACGGCAATCGATTTCTCGCGGCAGCTTGCTGTCGAATTCATGGGGGTTTCGCCCTACGAGACTCCACGTCTATCGCCGCGCGGCCTACGTTGGGAGAGACCCTGTCTTATCCTACGCTCGAATCACCAACAAAACGCCACAAAGGATCAATCCCGCTCCGGCGGATTCCATCGCGGTTATGGACTCCTCGGCGACCAGCACTCCGATCAGGATCGCCACCAACGGCGTGATAAACGCTATCAGCGAGACGACAGTAAGGCGCATTCTCTTAACCAGCCAGAAGTATCCAAGAAACGCGACAACCGAACCTCCCAGTGCGAGGTAGATTATCGAGCCGACCGCCTTGGCGGTAACATGAAAATCAGCCCAACTTTCCGCGAGGCAGGCGGCGATCAGCAGCAGAATGCCGCCGGATATCATCTGCACGTTGGCCGCCACCACGATGTTGACATCGCCAAACCTCTTCTTGTGCAGCACGACACCGTAAGCCGACACCAGTGCCGCCGCTAGTACTGCCAGCGAACCGAGAAAAATGTCGCCCGAAGTTTGCAGCGAATCATAGGAAATCGCTACTACGCCGCCAAACCCAAGCACCATCCCTAGCCAGCCTCGCGGGCTCAGTCTCTCCGAGCGGTTCAGCCACCAGTTCAGAGCCGCAATGAAGAAAGGGAACGATGCAAACAACACGGCCGCCGTGGCGGAATTGACATACAGTTGCCCGAGATAGACCAGGGCGTAGCTCAGTCCGAACATGTAGATGCCGGGGTAGCCGAGACGGAGTAGTTCACGTAGGCTTCCGGGGTAAGTATGCCGTCGGACCAGACTGATACATGACAGGGTCAGCGAGGCGAGCAGGAACCGTAGCGACGCGGTCGTAAGAGGCGGAGCCTGGGAAAGTCCGATTTTTATGGCCAGCCACGTGGACCCCCAGATCAGGCAGAGCACAGAGTAGACCAGGGTGTTCACTTAGGCGGAATAAGTCACGCGCGAGAGATGGTGTCAATCACATATCTCGACAGCGGGGAAGCTAGCACACTCACCTCTGCGGTTCACCGGCCTGTTGGGCGGACAAACAAATTGCGTTTCCTCAACATAAAATTGTTGATCGCCGTTTGACCGATAGTAGATTCGGCTCCAATTAGAAACCGCCATGGAGTGCAAGGCTTGAACTACAGCGAAGGTATCATCAAGAACACGGAGTTCTTTACCACATCGGAGCTGGCCGACAAACTCAAGATGAACGTGCAGGTCATCACCCGCAAAGTGCAGGCAGGCGAGATAAGAGCGTATAAAATCGGCAAAGAGTGGCGTATACCGGAACCCTCCGTCTATGAGTGGCTGGAATCGAACGCCAATACCGGCGCCGGCCCGTCCTCACCACGCATCACCGGCAACGGCCGTGTCCGGCCTGGGCAGCCTGCACGCCGCGCGACACCCACGGAAAAGCGTCGCCACCTGCTCGAGTATATATTGGCGCAGGTAGAGCCTAACCGGCTTTACAGCGAAAAGGAACTGGACCGGCTGATCAGCCGGCATGTCGATGACTGCGCCTCGGTGCGGCGCGAGCTGCTCGAGCGGCGAATGATCGAGATGGACAACGGGCAGTACCGTCGCCGCAATGGCTACCGCCTGGCCGAGTGATCCGCCCGTCCCACAACATTCCGAGCCCTACGGCCCGGTGATTCCAAGCAGGCTCTGAACCAACGGATCGGTGCGATTCCGTTTGTAATTGGCGTACTGCCTCGCCACTTCGATTACCTCCCCGCGCAGGTCGGACTGACCCAGTACCGTAATCAGCTTCCTAAATGCCAACCCGCTGTTCATGTCTATCGCCCACCCCTCGCGAAGCAGCCGCACGCCGTCCTCTTGCAGCGCAGTGTCTTTCCTGATCCGGCCCAGCTCATACTTGGCGGTTCCCAGGTCCTGCAGGTAGTACTGATTGCGCGGGTTGGTCGCCAGAAAAGCCACGAGCGTGTCGTGAAGCTGCCGATAGAGCGCAAGCGCCCGGGCGGTGTCGCGCATCTGCAGGGCCACTTCGGCCAGCGTGGTATACGGCTGCCAGAATTCAGGGAAATCCCTGATGAAGCGATTAAGAATCTCTTCGGCGCGCGCGGTGTCCCCCTGGCGGTAGAGCTCGTCAACGATTCGAAGCGAGGCCATACCCAGCCCCCCGAATACACCAGTAGCGTTGTCATCGCGGAACACAACCGAATTCTCGAGACCCTCGAAACTGTATACTTTCGTGTACAGCTCGTAGCCATGATCCAGGTCGACCATCAGCGGATCCGGGTCACGCTCGAGCCGGAAAAGCTGGCCGTCGTGGACCGCGTGTTCACGCAGTTTCAAGGGGGAATCGGCGTATGGGGGCGCCGAGAAATAGATCGGGTACTGCCACTTGTTTTCGATTACGATCTCGTCCACCATCATATCCTGCACCGGTATGCCGGAGAACTGCTGATGCAGGTAGCTCATGCGTCGGCGCGGGCGATCGGCAAACGATTTTAGCGGCCGGGAAGTCTGGATGCCGCCCGGCAGCTCGTACGGATGCCAGAGGATTTGTTCATCGGTCAGGGAGATCGGTACCCCGTACTGGTTCTTCATCTGCGCCGCGTACCAATCGGTGTTGAGCAGCGACAGATTGACGACACGAATATCCTTGCGGTAGTTGTATGCCTCTTGAAGGCACCAGATCGGAAACGTGTCGTTATCGCCTACCGTGAAGAGAATGGCGTTCTCGCGACATCCGTCGAGAAGGCCCTTGGCATAGTTCATCGCCAGGAAATTCCGGGAACGATCATTGGGATGATAATTGTCGGAGAGCGGTATCAGCGGCAACAACGCCAGGAGTGAACCCGCGTAGGCGATCGGACGCTCGTACGCGGAATTTGCCAGGAACCGCCTAAGAATGCTCACTACCGCCGCTATACCTGCGCCCATCGCAATCCCGAAAAAGACAAACGCCGGGGTGAAGAAGTAGTCGCGGTTGCGCACCTCGAGATAGGCGTCTTCGGTGGCAGGATTATAGCGGGTGCCGTCGGCGAAATTCATGTACAGAATCAAACCCACCGAGGCGAGAATCAGCAAGGTGAAGAAGGGCATACCGACTTCGAGACGCTTGCGGATGGCGACAATCGCTCCGAGCAGTCCCAGTATGAAAAGAGGCGCAAACCCCCATCGGCCCGGTCCGCCATACTGCGTTTCAAAGTACGACCAAAAGCCCATGTTAGGGTGCCGGCCGAACTGGTTGGTCCAGTCACCTCGGCGCGTAAACATACGGTCGACCATCGAAACCTGCCCGTACTGTTTGCGGTCGAGAAAATTGACAAATGTGTGCCAGTCGCGCGACGCGTTGTTCTCATCGATACGGGGATTAAGACCGGAGCGGATGGGTACCCAGAAATGCACCGAAAACCCGATAAATCCAATTACCAGCACCGCCAGCGCCGAGCGCCACTGAAAATTCCAGCCCTGAGTTTGTGACAACACCCCCAGCCCCACCAGCAGCAGCACCCCGATCGGCAAGGCCCAGAAGTAAAGGCTGAAGCTGATCATTAGGCTTGACGTAATGCCGATAGCGATCAACACACCCCAACGAATACGCCTATACAACATGACCAGCAGAATGATGCCAAGGATCACTGACATGAACTTGAAAACTGTCGGGCCGCCCCGTCCGCCGGAGAAAACAATGACCAGGAGCAGTTCGATCAGAGCGAACAGGCATATCATGAGGAATTCTCTCGGACCGGCGTCTCGGTTGAGGATGAAGAAAATGGCGCAGACCGGAACCACGAGAAAAACGGTCATGTGCACGCCGATTCCGAGCACCGCCAGGTACATGGCCAGGATCATGATCTTGCTCGCGCCGGGCTGATCGCGCCGCTCATGGTAGCGCAGGGCGAGCCAGAAGATCGCAGTCGAGAGTGCCAGCGACAGCGCATAGGTCTCCGCCTCGACCGAGTTCCCCCAGTTGGTCGACGAGAACGCGACAAAGAATCCGCCCGCGGCCCCGCTGGCGTACGCCACAAAACGGTTGAGGGTCTCGGCCGCTTGTTCACCCTGGATATACCTAACGAGACGGACAGTTATTAGATAACTGAAAAGCGCCGTAAACGCCGATGAAATGACCGAAACGTAGTTGACCCGGTAGGAAACATCTTCCACAAACGGGATTTTCGAGAAAATGTGGCTGATCAGTACCAGAAGCGGAAAGCCGGGCGGGTGCGGTATTCCGCCGATTACCGCGCAGGCGATCAATTCTCCGCAGTCCCAGAACGGCAGCGACCGCTGCACTGTCATGGCATAGACAATGAAAGAGACGAGAAAGACAAACGCGGCGACATATGCATTGGTTCGGTCAAATGAATTGGACTTCTCAGAATCGGTAGCGGTCAAAACGTCCTCCTAAATCCTGGCGACTCAACAGCCGATAATGGCATAGGATAACAGCTTGGTCAGGCAGAGTTCAAGCCCAAAGCTCGTATCCCGAGACGGTTGCATTGGTTTTAAAGCAGTCTCAACAGACAGGTTCAATCCAGACGCGGAGGTAGTATATGCTTATCTGGGCGGCACTCTTGTTCTTCCTGGGCGTGATGGCTTTTCTCGACTCGGTGTTCAACATGGGCGAAATCTTCCGGCAGATCAACTCGGTGGTGTTCCTGCTGGTTTCGCTCGCCTTGTTGATCCGGACCACGACCAAAGCCCGCGAGAAACGGACCGAGAAGCTCCAGAACCGGGTGTTTAACCTGGAGCGCGAGGTCTCCCAGCTCAAGTCCGAGCAGAAGAAAATGGTCGAGTTTTAACCGACCGGCAGGCGCGAGTCGAGTTCTCTCAGCTTTTCCCTGACTTCCCGGACAAACGGGTACTCGGAGCAGTTTTCCAGCAGGTACCGGTACAGCTCCATACCCTGTTTCAGATCGCGGCCGGACGCCACCAGAATATCGGCCTTGAGCTTCAGCCCGAGCGGCCGATAGTACGAGTCCGGGTGTTCCTTATCGAGGCGATCTATAGCCCCGAGGGCGGCCGTCGAATCGGCGGTTTGCAATTCCAATTCAACTAACTGATACAGAGCAAGATCTCCCAGCAGAGGCGGCTGGTAGTCGGCGATTGCCTGGAACCGCTGCCGGGCCGAGTCCGGGTCACGGCGAAACAGGGCGAACATCGCTCCGGAGAGATCATCCAGAGCGGTCCCGGCTCCGCCCGCCTCACCGAGCGCCAGCACCAGACCAAGCGCGTCATTGACGTAAAACCCCCCAGGGAAATCGACCATCAGTTTGCGAAATATCGTTTCGGCGGTGTCGTACTTCTTGTCAAAATACTCGACCAGGCCGGTCAGATAGGTGACCTCTTCGCGGATTTGGTCAGGCAGGCGCTGCTGCATTAGGTTCGCAAGCAGGTTGCGGGCCTCCGACAGACGCCCCATGCGCAGATGGCACAGCGGCGCCGCCTTGCTCGCCATCAAGAGACCTCTGCCGCGCGGATAGAAGTTGACCACAGAATCGTAGTAGATGAGCGCCTGGTCGTAGTTGTGCAGAAACTCCGACGAAAGCACGCCGAGGCCGTAAACCGCATCGCCCCTGGTCTGCGAATCGGGCGCCTGGGTGGCCAGTTGGGTGTAGACCTGCGCGGCTTCGTCGATACGTCCCAGCTCCGCCAGAGCGCGGGCACACGTGAACGACGCCTCAGCGGTAAACCGCTCTTCGGGATGCCGCTGCAGGATAATCTCGGTCATGCGCACCGCCTGGGGCCAGATACGCCGCTCCTGGCATTGGCGGGCGAAAGTCATCAGGGTGATACCGGAGCCGCCCTCGAGCGAATCCTGCCGCAGCGAATACGAAAAGGCTTCGTCATACCTGCCGGCTTTGAGATAGTGATCGGCCAGCAGCCTCATGATTCGCACGCCGGCGGCGCTGTCGGCGACCGATCTCAGGATGTTCTCGACCGGTCTCGACGAAGTTTCAAAATCTAGGAGCGCTAGCAGACGCCGCTCGGCCTGGTCAGAGTCCGGGCTGTCCTCCCGCACCAGGACCGGCAGGTATTCCTGCACCGCCTCGCGGTACCGCTGGCGGCGCTCGAAGAGGCTGCCCCGTTCCAGGGCAAACAGCGACGGATCCCCCGATTCGGCCCGCGCCCGTTCGAGACGGACAAAGGCGGCGCTGTCGAGCCCGCCGTTGATCAGGCTGCGGATCAGGACAATCGTACCGGCGGGGCCGGCCTTCTCCAGCAGTTGGTCGACCCGCTCGTACTCCACCAGCGCGTCCTGGTACCGATTCATCCGCACGAGTAGTTCAGCCAGGTACAGCCGATGGCTGTAATTATCCGGCTGACTTTCGGCGAGCCTGCGAACGAGTAGTTCGACTTTTTCGTACTGCTTGAGTTGTTCGAAGCAGGTCCGAAGTAAGTTTAGTAGAAGCTCATTATCCGGCTGAGATTGATATTGCCCTTCGAGCAGATCGGCGGCCTCCTGGAAACGCTGGGCACCGATCAGCTTCCGGGCGAGGGTGACTTTGTCTTCGCTGGTCGGCTGAAACCCAATAATCTGCTTGCCCTCGAACGGAGATTTTACCTCCTGGGCAGAACCGGGCGTCGCCCCGATTAGCACGACCCCCAGCGCTGCAATCGCTATGGCGGCGACTTGCCTCAACGGGAGCCTCCGCCGACCGACTGGTTCTGCTCGGACTCGGCCTTAAGCAGAGCACGGAAATACGCCTTAATCTGTTCCTCATACTGGGGCGGGTAGTTGTCGCCGAGGAATCGGCGCAGGCGGTCTTCGATGTTGATGCGCTCATCGAGTAGTCCCTGCGGAAGGTCTCGCGGGATCAGAATGGGTCGCTCAGTTGCCGAGGTAGCCTGGCGCTGCTCCGTGAAGTCCTTGCGTTGGAGTGACCGCGCCGCCTCGAGCATGCGCGAGTATACGCGCAACTGGCGCTCTGATGTTTCCGGGCCGACATCGCCGCTCTCAAGCGACTCCTCGACTTCCTTCATTTCCTCGGCGATATCGGAGAGCCGTCCGAGAATCTGGCGCGATGCACCGAATTCCTGATCGAGCTGTTCCAGCGACTTTCGGATTGACCCCTGCTCGGCTGCCAGCCGCTCGAGGCCACGGCGGAATTCCTCGCCCTGGGCGCTCTGGCTGGGCGGTCCCCCCTGGCCGGGGCTGTTGCACATGCCCTGAGTGGCCTGATTAAGCTGGTTCTGCTTGTTGCAAAGCGACTCCATCTTGGCCATCCCCTTGTCGCAGTTGGCGCCGCTCTGGCATTGGTTCAACTGGTCGAGCGACTCCATCAGCCGCGTAGTGGCCCGGTTCAGATCGGACATCGCCTCCGTCTGATAGCGGACGCCCTCCGGCCCGCGCTTCTCGGAGAACTCGGCGGTGGCCATCTCCATGTTCTGGATCGCCGAACTCACCAGGCCCCGAAGTTCCGCGGCCACAAAGGGCGAGAGCTTGCCGAGCTCGGTGATCGTCTGGTGCAGCCCGGCGCTGGCCTCGGCCAGGTCATGCTGACTCCCGGCCATATCGCGAATGACCACCGAACCGGGGACAATCTCCTGTGCGCCGCGAATCTGATCCTCCTGGTCGAGCGACAGATTATTGCTGTGGTCGATCGCCTTGCGCATCCGTTTCTTGATCTCTTCGGTATCGTCCTGATTCATGGCCATCTGCATTTGGCGCATTTGATCGAGCATCTTGAGTAGACGGGAGCTGGACTGTTTGCCGGAGTTGCTCGCTTTGGGCTTTTGTTTATTCTTCAGCGCCCCAGTCATTTCGTTCATGCTCTGATCGGCGTCGGTTTGCTCGACCGCTTCGGCGAATTTCTGGGCTTCCTGTGACTGCTCGAGCTGCGCCTCTTTCAGAAGCTCGCGGAACTCCTCCGCCTCTTGTCTCAGGGCGTCGAGCGCGTCGGCATTCTCCTGCTCGGCTTTGCTCAGCCCGGGCATGGCCTCATCAGATGCCTTCTCGGTATCATCGTTCACCTTGTCCTGTTTACGCAGCAGTTCCTCGGCCTGGCGAATCATCGCCTCCATCTTGGCCTGTACCTGCATCCGCTTGAGCAGCGTCAAC
Organism: Candidatus Zixiibacteriota bacterium; assembly: GCA_040752815.1. Taxonomy (NCBI): domain Bacteria; kingdom Pseudomonadati; phylum Candidatus Zixiibacteriota; species Candidatus Zixiibacteriota bacterium. Next base: position 6,981 of record JBFMGC010000032.1, on the reverse strand, counting down.
GTTCGTTCCAGCCGCTGCAGCAGTTCTTCCTGGGACATCTGGAAATCCTTCATGGCCTGCTGCAACTGCTCGGGATCCATGCTGCGCATCATCTCCATCAGCTTTTGCTGGGCCTCACGCATCTCCGGCGTGGCGACTTCCTCGAACAGTTTCTGGATTTCCCGCAGCTTCTCGATAATCTCCCGCGACATCAGCGAGTTCTCTTCGATCCGGTCGAGAGCCTTTTCCATCTGTTCGGCTAGTTTCTCGACCTGCGTGGTCAAGTCCGAATTCTGCTGAGCGATCGTCTCGAGTTCCTTCTGCTGCTGCCAATCCGACGTTTGATTGGTCGCCCCCTGTGACTCCAGCTTGCGCGCCGCCTCCTGCAGACGTCGCGACAACTCCCTGCCGGAGCGAACCAAATCCTCGACATTGGCGATCCGTCGCTCGGATTCCTGCTCCGTCTCCGCAATAATCTCATCAAGCGATGGCAGCCTTGCGATATAGCGGCGCGAGCGGCCGATTTTCGGCCCGGAGATGCGGTCGTTGTCGGCCACCTCGAAATAGTAAGCAACGTAATCGCCGGGAAACATACCGAGCACATCCATGTCCCAATTGAATTCGATATCTCCCTCCGTTTTGATGCGATCGGAGAAGTTCAGCACCGCGACATGTTCCTCCGATCCGTTGCCGCCGCTGAACAACTGGTATTTCATCACCAGCGAGCTGAACCCGTAGTCGTCGAATATGCGCACTTTGAGCGGCAGCAGCATATCGTCGTTGAGGTTGACGTCGAAACCGGGACGGAGAACGTCGACTGTCGGATACTGATCCGGCACTGCGGTCACGTAGTATTCGATGGGATCGGGGTTCTTCTCGCCCAGGTGATCGGTCAACTCGATATGGTAGCCGAGTGACTTGTCAACGCGAAGCGAGGTCGTACCGGAGCGGCCTTCGACACTAAGCGGTTGACGGCTGCTGTCCTCGAACACCATCTCGGCGGTTGCCACCGGCAGGTTGGTTTCGATCTTAATGTTGACACGGCTGCCCACCACCGCGGAGAACGACCCGTTGTTCTCATCGATAGTGAGCGGAGACAGGCCGGTGTAATCGGGATAGAAAATCGAGAGGCTGATGCCGGTGAGACGGGACCGATCCACCACATCGACCCGATACACCTCGCTGCGCAGGTCACCTGCCTGCACATAGTAGTCGAACGAGCGATCCGCCTGGCGAAGAGTGAGATTGAATGCCACCGAGTCACCGACAGCGGTGGCTGTCGATGTCAGTGACTTAATGTCAAACTCAGTCTTCTGCCAGCTCCCACCGGCGAGACGGTGATGCAGCGACGCTTTCTCCGGAAACCGCTCGCCCAGCAGCACGCCGCCGACTGTGATGTCGCGGTATTTGATCCATTCAGTCGAGCCGGGGACGGCCATCAGTTGATAAGCCACCGGCGGAGCGATTCTGGTGGTGGGATTGGAGTAGACTTCGAGCGCGTATCCAAAAAAGCCCGGCGCGACCGCCAACAGTCCGAGCACCACCAAAGCGGTGACCGCGAAATTCCGTCCCGTGCGCAGAAGTGACTGGAACGTCACCACCTGATTGAAATCGACATGGGCAGATTTCTGAAGCACCTGGGATTCCACTGCCTTGATAAGTTCGCTCGAATACCCCGCCGGCAGCTTCATGCGTGCAAACTGCACCGCCGCGATGAGCCGACCCTTCAGCTCGGGGTTGGCCGACTCGAGCGCCAGCGCGACCGAGTCGACACTGCCGTCGAACATTCTCTTTATCGCGTACCCGTAGGCCAGCCACGCCACGGTGACCGCAGACAGGGTCAGCAGGGAAACCTTGAACCAGACTGGCAGCACCCAGACATAGGCTACGAGTGCCAGAAACACGAACACAACTGCTAACGCGGCGATAGTGGCCAGAAGGCCGGCTACGAATAATATCAGGCGTTGGCGCACTAGTACCGCATGCAGCCGCTTGATCAATTCCGAGGTTGACTTTATTGAGGCCATATTGCTGTCCTGACTATTATCGGGCGAGTAGTGCAGTCAGGTGACTCTGCCGGCTGCACCGGACCATCACCTAATATAACATGGCATACGTAAGTATGTTCAGCCCCATCCGGAAAGCTTCCTGCCGCTTGTCCGGAGGGTCGTTGTGTACCTGTTCGTCCTCCCAGCCGTCGCCGATATCCGACTCCACCAGGAAATAAACCACTACCCGGCCATTGACGATAACGGCGTACCCACGCGGGGCCTGCTTGTCATGGTCGTGAATCTTGGGCGGGCCGCTGGGGAAGTCGTAGAAACAGTGGTAGATCGGATGATCGAACGGCAGATCGATTACCTCGCGCTCCGGTAACAGATTCGCCATTTCCTTGCGGAAGTTCTTATCCATGCCGTACGAGTCGTTGACAAACAAGAACCCGCCTGCGGCCAGGTACTGGCGAAGCCGCTCCCGTTCTTCGGGCGAAAAACTCACTATGCCGTGGCCGGTGGCGAATAGAAACGGGTATTGGAACAGTTCCGGATCGGTGATACGCACCTGGCGCTCGACAGTATCGACCGGCATGGCGGTGTTATCGCGCACGAACTTTAGGAAATTCGGGACAGCCGAACTCCCCCAGTACCAGTCGCCGCCGCCTGAGTAGTGCAGCCTCGCGACCCTGATTGCCGACGGGTTTGGATGAGTCCGCCCCTGCAGGCGGGCCGGGGGACGGGTGAAATCAGACAGTTGCGCGGTGTCGAACTCGATCAGCGGCACCTGAGCCGGCGCCGACCCGACCACCACGAACGCTACTAACCCGATAGCCAAATATGACCACCGCTCTGCCATATAGTAATATACAGTTGAAACGAGGGGATGGTTGGGAAAAAGTCCTGGAGGGCAGGTTTGCTTCAAACATACCCTCGGTCGTAGAATTGCCGGTCGCTCGCTGTCGCGAGCAGCCCAGGGATATTGCTCTACGGTACTATTTCGCTTTGAACTCAGCCTTGCGCTTCTCGAGGAACGCCGCGCACCCTTCGGTCTTGTCGTGCGAGCCACACACCGCGCCGAAATTCACTTTCTCCAGATCCAGTCCGTTCGATAGCGGCATATCCAGACCGCGATTGACACTCTCTTTAGCCATGCGGACCGCAATTGGCCCTTTCGACGCAATCGTCGCGGCCATGGCAAGCGCCTTCGGGAGCAACTCCTCGGCCGGATAGACCTCATCGACCAGTCCGATCCGGTGCGCCTCCGCGGCCGTAATCATCTCGCCGGTTAGAATCAACTGCATCGCCTTGCCCCTACCGACTAAACGCGCAAGCCGCTGCGTGCCGCCATAGCCGGGGATAATGCCGAGGTTGACCTCCGGCTGCCCGAATTTCGCTTTTTCCGACGCCAGCCGGATATCGCAAGCCATCGCCAGCTCGCACCCGCCGCCGAGCGCGAAACCGTTGACCGCCGCAATCACCGGCTTGGGGAAGTTCTGGATACTCTTGAACAGCCAGTTGCCGCGCGCGGAGAGCTCGATCCCGCCTTGTACGTCGAGATCTTTCAGCTCGGCAATATCGGCCCCGGCGACAAACGCCTTGCCGGCGCCGGTGATAATCAGCACGCTGAACGAGTGGTCGTTCCAGTGAGAGCTGATGAAATGATGTAGTTCGCCGACCGTGTCACGGTCCAGCGCGTTGAGCGCTTTCTCGCGGTTGATCGTGAGGACGATGGCCGCGTCTTTCTTTTCGACCAGGATGTTCTTGTAGTCAGCCATTCTTAGTTCCTTTTCTTATTGTGGGCGGCAGACGTCCTCGTCTGCCCCTCACAATCTATCTCACTTCTTCCCGTAATCATAAAACCCGCGGCCGGATTTCTTGCCCATGTAACCGGCGTTGACCATCCGGCGCAGAAGCGGCGGCGCCGAATAATGCGAATCCTTAAATTCGGCGAACATGATGTCTGCGATATACAGAATCGTGTCCAGCCCGATAAAATCGGTCAGCGCGAGCGGACCCATCGGATGCCCGCACCCGTACACCATGCCGTTGTCGATATCCTCGCGCGAGGCCAGGCCGTGTTCGAGTTGCCGGATAGCGTCAAGCAAATACGGCACCAGCAGTACGTTGACAATGAACCCCGGCGAGTCTTTGGCGGTCACACACGCCTTGCCGAGCGACTCAGCAAAGGCGAAAGCAGTCTTGTAAGTGTCTTCACTGGTATCGATGGTCTTGACCACCTCGCACAGCTTCATGATTGGAACCGGATTGAAAAAGTGCAAGCCGCAAAACTTGTCACGTCGCTTGGTGACCGCCGCCATATCTGAGATCGACAACGACGACGTATTCGACGCGAATATCGTCTCTTGCTTGCAGGCCCCGTCTAATTCTCTGTAAACCTGTTTCTTGACCTCAAGATTCTCGATCACCGCCTCGCAGATGATATCGCAATCGGCCAGGTCTTTGAGATTGGTTGTACCCTTGATACGGGGAAGTACGTCTGCCTTGTGCTGAGCGTCGGTTTTCCCCTTCTCGATTGCCTTGTCGAGGTTCTTGGTGATGTAGCCTATTCCCTTCTTGAATAATTCGTCGGTGACCTCTCGGGCGATGACTTCGTACCCTTTGCCCGCCGCCACCTGGCCGATCCCGGACCCCATCTGCCCGAACCCGACTATGCCGACTTTCTTTATCATGCGTAACTCCTGTCTATGGATAACTGATTCGTTCTATCTTTCCACCAGTTTCACCAGGCGAAGCCCCTCGACATGGGTAGCCGTGCTGGAAATCTCAAACCCGGCTTTCAGGTAACAGCCGAGAACCTCGGAATTGTCATGATACAGGTTAATCAGCACTCGAAGCACCCCCGGCAGCTCTGCGGCCCGGTTGTATAGAAGCTGCAAAAGGGTGGTGCCGTAGCCGCGCGAGCGCAGGTAGGTGTCGACAATGACATGGGCAACCTCGACCGCCATCTCCGCCTTCCGCTCCCACAGTTCGCCGTAGGCGACCGGCTTGCGGTTGGCAATGAGCAGGTACGACTTCACCCCCTGGCGCTGCCAGCTGTCGACAATGTCATCGGGCGGCGGAAAGTTGATCCCGCGGCAGACCAGTTGATAGGTTTCCTCGGATTCGATCCACGACCGCACCACCGCTGCGTACTCCGAGGAATACGGAACCAAATCGGCCTTGACCTGGGTGTAATCTTCCATGACGGGAGTTGCCTTTCGCGCGGGCAGTATACGCAAATCCGTCCCGCCGGGCAATCTCAGGATCGATTGACCGGTGCGGAGGTTTTGACTATAGTCTTGTAGGTCGAAACCCCTGTGGTTTCGACGCGGGTCGTGCTCTTGTAGATCGATACCAGACCGCTTTGGTCGGTTTCGGCACGCGTTGCCCCAATCGGCAGATGAGGGCCTGCCGCGGCGCTCCGGGCAGGTTAGTGTAGGCATGTAGGTCGGGTTCCGAGCATTGACCATTCGTGCGAGAAACCCGACATCGCTCATTTCGCGAGGGCAGCCCATAGCTCTGCTGTGGGTTAATCAAATTGGAGATTCAGTTCTGATGATCGACTTCTCGTTCACCGAAAACCAACTGATGGTGCGGGATATCGCCCGCGAAATCGCCCAGAAAGTCGTCGTTCCTAACATTCGCGAATTCGACCGCGCCCAGAAACCAAACCCGGACTTGATTCCGGCCATGGCCGAGGCGAACCTGCTCGGTTTCTGTGTGCCGGAGCAGTACGGCGGTCTGGGGACGGACTATATCTCGCTCGGGCTGGCCTCGGAGGAGCTTGAGTATGGGGATACCTCGGCCCGGGTAATCCTGTCGGTACACATCGGGCTATATTCACTGCCGATACTCACTTGGGCCAACGAGGAGCAGAAGCGGAAGTATCTCGTACCCTGCGCCAAAGGCGAGAAGCTGGGCACGTTCGGTCTGACCGAGCCGGCCGCCGGGTCGGATGTGGTCGGGATTCAGTCGACTGCTGTCCGCGACGGCAACTATTTCGTCCTCAACGGCGAGAAGATGTGGATTTCGCTGGCCGACATGGCCGATTTCTTTCTCGTGTTTGCGTGGACCGATCTCGAAAAGAAAAAGAAGCGGGACCACAGCGGCCTTTCGGCGTTCATAGTCGAACGCGGCCTGGCCGGACTTACCACCGCGACTATACATGGCAAGCTGGGGGTTCGAGCGGGCAATACCGGGTCGATCTCGTTTATGGATGTCCGCGTACCCAAGGAAAACCTCGTCTACGGCGAGGGGCAGGGGTTCAAGATCGCTATGTTCTGTCTCGACCAGGGGCGATACACGGTGGCGGCCGGGTCGTGCGGGCTGATTCGGGCCTGTCGCGACGCCTGCGTGAAGTACGCGTTCGACCGGAAGACGTTTGGGCAGAATATCGCCGAGCACCAACTGGTCAAGCAGATGATCGCCAACATGGAGGCCGGCTACGAAACCTCCACCCTGCTCTGGCTGAAAGCGGGCTGGCTGAAGAATCAGGGCAAGCGAAACACGAAAGAGACGTCGCTGGCCAAGTGGATCGCCTGCCGCGAGGCGGAGGCGGCCGCCGCCAACGCCGTGCAGGTGTTTGGGGCGTACGGGTTCTCGGACGAGTACCCGGCGGAGCGGTTCTATCGCAACTCGAAGGGGGCGTCGATCTACGAGGGCACTCGCGAGATCCACACCCTGATGCAGGCCGACTATGTGCTCGGTTTCCGCGAGGACAAGGAGCTGGAGCGGGAGCTGCCGAGGGTGGAGGGGTGAGAGGGCAAGTCATGCTGAGCCTGTCGAAGCATGACGTGTCGCATGGTGTAAGTCACGTCTCGACAGGCTCAGGGTGACTTAGGGGTTTGGCTCTGAACGAGTTGATTGTGAGCAGCTATAGATTCTAGTGTCTTGTCCCGTCAATAGCTTTACATAGTCGGTTGATTTTTCCGAGGATGGAATCAGCTGTGGCGGTCCAGACAAAGGGTTTGGTCGTGGCATTGTAGTGAGCAATGAAGGTTTCGATGTG